>NZ_RZQY01000668.1:0-3314 GCF_003998575.1 Mesorhizobium sp. M7A.F.Ca.CA.001.10.2.1
CGATGACGAGGACGACGATTTCGACGGCAAGCTCAATCGCATGATCATGGTTGTCGATGATGCCGGCCGCTGCATAGGCTGCGGAGCCTGCGGCCGCGTCTGCCCCAAGAACTGCCAGACGCATGTTCCGGCCGACGAGCTCGCAACATGATCTGGCGAAAACCAGGGGAGCGGCGTGCACTTCATCTTTTTGTCGGCTCGTGGGGCTGGTCCTGTGCAGCAATGCGTCGATGGTTTACTTCGCTTTGGATTCGCTCCGTGTGGCAGTCGTCACGACGCTGGCCTGTTCGCTGCTGCTTCAGGCCGGCTACTTCGGCCGCGTGCTCTTTCTGATCTGGCAGTCCTCTAGCCGCGCTCGTGGAACTCGCCACAGGGGCCAGCATGCCGATGGTTACAGGAAAGCTCGGGTACCAGTCGTCTGACTCTGATCAACTGCGGAATGCAATTTTCAGCTGTGTCCCGGCTTGGTCGAATGCCCAGCATGTGCTGCTGCTTTGATGCGCGGATGACAGGATCAGTGCTCAGACCCACACCAATTTTGGTCACCCTCTGATGACTGAGCTGATCGTATAGGGAATCTGTGTTCGGCTAACACGCGACCATACCCCTGGGCTGACCGGTGCGTAGCAGGTTCAGGTACTTTTTTGCTGGAGATAGCATGCTGGAAAAATTCGAACGTTATCCGCTCACCTTTGGACCCACGCCGATCGAGAGGCTCGACCGCCTCGGCAAGCATCTGGGCGACAAGGTGGAAATCTACGTCAAACGCGAGGACTGCAACTCCGGTCTCGCGTTCGGCGGAAACAAGCTGCGCAAGCTCGAATACATTGTGCCCGACGCGATCGCGTCAGATGCCGATACGCTCGTCACAATCGGTGGCGTGCAGTCCAACCATACGCGCATGGTCGCTGCGGTCGCCGCCAAGATCGGCATGAAATGCCTCCTGGTCCAGGAGAGCTGGGTCCCACATGATGATGCTGTCTACGACCGGGTCGGCAATATCCTCTTGAGCCGCATCATGGGGGCAGAGGTGCGCCTGGTTGACGAGGGCTTTGACATCGGCATCCGCCGCAGCTGGGAAAAGGCACTTTATGAAGTCAAGGCAAGGGGCGGCAGGCCATATGCGATACCTGCCGGCGCCTCTGTCCACAAATACGGCGGCCTGGGCTATGTGGGGTTCGCTGAGGAGGTGCGTGCCCAGGAAGAGCAGCTTGGGTTTGCCTTCGACTATATCGTCGTCTGTACGGTGACTGGTTCAACCCACGGCGGCATGCTCGTCGGGTTCGCCAAGGATGGTCGACAGCGCAACGTGATCGGTATCGATGCCTCCGCCATGCCCGCCAAGACCAAGGCGCAGGTGCTTGGCATCGCCCAAAATACAGCGAAGCTCGTCCACCTCGGAGCGGAAATTGTCGAGGCAGACGTGGTGTTGTTCATGGACTACGCGTACCCGGGTTATGGCGTTCCATCGGAGGAAACCAAAGAGGCAATCCGTTTGTGCGCGCGGCTCGAGGGCATGATTACGGACCCCGTTTACGAGGGCAAATCGATGCAAGGGATGATCGACCTCGTCCAGAGGGGCTTCTTTCCACAGGGATCGAGGGTCCTCTACGCACATCTAGGCGGCGCACCGGCGATCAACGGGTACGGCTACACCTTTCGCAACGGCTGACGTTCGGCAGTCTGCGATTCCGCGGTCGCGCTCGAACGTGGGTAGGTAGCGTCGTTCGAGCGCTTGGCTGGAGAAGTGGAGGCAGCGACGGGCATCCACTAATTGGTACCATTACGTGCTGTCGGTGCTCAACGCCACGCGCATTGAGCGCATGCCGCCGTTGGCAACCGCGAGGCGAATTTTGACTCCGGGGCAAGAATCCACACGCGGCGGTGGCGGCACGAGGACCAAGCCGGCGAGTTCGCGCTTTCGAACTGGCGCCAAACTGCCACTGCTCGAGGGCCGAGGCCAGTCTAATCACAGGCGAGCCGTCCAAGCTCTCAAGAGTGATAGGGCGAAACCCGACAGCGGCAGAAGACATGTCGGGTTCACGACAATCGGCCGCATTTGGCCTCGTGGAGAATTTCAAAGCATTTCCCGCCGCTTACCGGAGCTGAGGGAATTGGCACCTCCGTTGCAGCTTGATGTGCGGCAACACGGTGAGAGCTTCGCTGAAGCAAGCCAGAGGGAGCGATGCCCTCGAGACCGTGTCCGATTTTGACTGGAAAATATTCCGCGACAAAAGAGACGAAAGGTGTGGAATGACTTTGGACACCAAGATGGAACTGCGTATGGGGTCCCCGGCTCCTGCGATCAAAGTGGAGAACTGGCTGCGTGGCGAGCCCCTCACGAACTTTCGGCCCGGCAAGGTCTACCTCGTTGAGTTTTGGGCGACTTGGTGCGGACCATGTGTCGACGCCATGCCCCATTTGATCGAACTGCAGGAGAAATATGAAGGCAGCGGATTTGAGGCGGTCGGAGTTGCCGCCTGCGAACAGGGTCCTACCGCAGACGAGGCGCGGACCAACGTGGATGCCTGGCTGACCGAGGAGTTCCCGAATCTGAATTATCGTATCGGGTTCGATTACATTGGCGAAATGAACAAGCTCTGGATGGATCCCAGCTCTTCGATTGGGATTCCCACCTCGTTCGTGGTCGACCGCGACGGCCACATCGCTTTTATCGGCCACCCGGCGGAACTCGATGACGTTTTGCCGAAAGTCCTTAACGGCAGCTGGCGCAGCAGCTATGAAGCGAAAGCCGCCGATGCAAAGCGCATCGCGCATAACCAACTTGCAGCGCGCGAAATGTCGCTTACCGGGCCGATATACGCCAAACTTGAGCCGGCGATGCAGGCCGAGGATTGGACGGCGGCGCTCTTGGCCATCGAAGAAGGCCTCGCCTTGATGCCAGACTCTTGTGAGTTCCGGCAGATTCATGCGGATCTTCTGCTTCACAAGCTGCGCGACATCAAGACCGGCATGCCGGTCATGCGAGAATTGGTCGAGGACGCGATCGACAAAACGTCCGACGCGGTGTCGTGGATGGCCTTGGCCCTCAACCAACTCTTCGATCCCACGATGGACAATTCCCATCTTCCGCGCGCGGAGCGCTTTGCGATGGGCAACGAGCTCTCGGAACAGATACTGGCACTCAATCCCCCGAACGGCGATGGCCCGTTTAAATACCTCCGGTACCTCCCGGTAGCTCAGTATTATTACGAGAGCGGCAACAAAGATCGCGCAATCGAGTTGATCGAGGTGGCACTGAAATCGGTGGACCGGCTGGGGCCAATTCCGGACCACACCAAACAGTACTATCT
>NZ_RZQY01000669.1:0-3306 GCF_003998575.1 Mesorhizobium sp. M7A.F.Ca.CA.001.10.2.1
GTCGCTTGGCAGTGCTGCTTTCATGGCGGCCGGCATAGCCGGTCAGGATGTTCAAGCCCACGCCGGCAAGGCTGAGCGCCAGGAAAGGCAGCAGGATGGCCTCGAACAGATAGCTTGAGCCGATCAGCGGCACGACGCCGTAAGCGAAAGCGAGCAAAAGCACGGGCACGACCCATTTCGGCAGCACCGGCGCAGCGGCGAAATCGCTTGTTATCGCGGTCATCGTTCAGATCCTCTCGACGAGCTTCTGGCCGAACAGGCCGGAAGGGCGGATCAGCAGGAAGACGAGCGCGACGACATAGGCAAACCAGCTCTCTATGCCGCCGCCGAAATAGTCGCCGATATAGACTTCGGCGAGCTTCTCGCTGGCGCCGATCAAGAGGCCGCCGACGATGGCGCCGAGGATGGAATCGAAACCGCCGAGCACCAGCACCGGCAGCGCCTTGAGCACCACCAGCGACAGCGAGAACTGCACGCCGAGGCGTGCGCCCCACAGCAGTCCGGCCACCAGCGCGACGAGGCCGGCGGCGGCCCATACAGTGGCCCAGATCAGGGGTAGCCTGAGGCCGACCGCGAGTGCCGCGAACTGATCGTCGGCGACTGCGCGGAAGGAGAGGCCGATGCGGGTGTAGCGGAAGAACAGCGACAGCAAGAGGACCATGCCGGAAGCAACCACGGCCGCGAAAATATCGAACTGGCTGATCAGCACGCCGCCGATTTCCAGCGGCACATCCTCGATGCCGAGATCGAGGCCGTGGACCTGCGTGCCCCAGATCAGCTGGGCAGCGCCTTCGATGATGTAGGACAGGCCAAGCGTCGCCATGAACAGGGTGATCGGCGGCTTGTTGGTCAGTGGCCTGAGCACCGTGCGCTCGATGGCGATGCCGATCGCCACCATGATGGCGAAGGTGACCACCAGCGCCAGCGCGAAGGGAATGCCGCGCTCGACAAGGCTGACGAAGGTGAGTGCCGCAAACAGCAGCATCGCGCCTTGCGCGAAATTGAGCACGCCCGAGGTCTTGTAGATGAGCACGAAGCCGATCGCGACAAGCGAATACATGACGCCTGAGAGCAGGCCTCCGACGAGCACTTCGATGAAGAACTGGTAGTCGAAACCGGCGATCATATGCCTGCCCCGTCTTCATTGTCCGAGGCGACGCCGAGATAAGCATCGATGACGCGCTGGTCGTTCCTGACTTCATCGGGCGTGGCGTCGGCGATCTTGCGGCCGTAGTCGAGGACGGCGATTCGATCGGACAGACCCATGACGACGCCGACATCGTGCTCGATCAACACCACGGTGGTGGCGAAACGATCGCGCGCGGCACGGACGAAAGCCGCCATCTCGCTCTTTTCGCTCGCTGTCATGCCGGCCATCGGCTCGTCGAGCAAAAGCAGGCGCGGCTCGGCCACCAGAGCGCGGGCCAATTCGACACGCTTCTGCAGCCCATAAGGCAAGGTGCCGACAAGACGGTCGCGAATGGCGGTGAGATGGAGGAATTCGAGGACCTGTTCGGCACGGCTGCGTGAATCGCGCTGCTCGCCACGCGAGCGGCCGATGCCGAGCACCTGGCCGGCAAAGTTGGAGCGAACCTTGTAGGCAAGGCCAGAGGCGATATTGTCGAGGACGCTGAGGCCCTTGAACAGTGCAAGGTTCTGGAAGGTTCTGGCGACGCCGAGATGGGCCAGCCGCTGCGTCGGGACCTGGGCATAGAAGGTACCGTCGAGCTGGACATGGCCACGATCCGGCCTGTAGACGCCGCTGATGACGTTGATCAGCGAGCTCTTGCCGGCCCCGTTAGGGCCGATGATGGCACGGATCTCGCCTGGTAGAACCGACAGGTCGATATCGGCAAGTGCGACGACGCCGCCAAACGACAGGCTTATGCCCTGAAGCGCGAGCAAGGGAGAGGCGGCGTCGGCAACGGACCCTGCCGGCCAGGCGGCATCTTCGAACGACTGCTCCAACCGCAGGCCTGACGGCAAGCCGCGTGCAAAGACTTCCGGCGCATAGACCGAAGCGTCCATCACTCCGAGCGTATAACTGGGCAACGGCATTCCAATCGTCCTCGATTAGGCGCGCAAAATCCTATTGCCGCCCGACGGATCAGCGCGCCGGGCAAGCTTCATGTGTGCAGGCCGGCGCCTGCCCGGCGTGCCTATGGGGTGACTACTCCGCCGCCAGCGACGCCGCCGCCTCGGCATCTTCCAGTTCGCGAACGAGTGGGATGACATGCTTGCCGAAATACTCGACCTCTTCCTGGAAGTGCAGGAAACCGAGCAGGATGAGATCCGCACCCGCGCGCTTCAGGTCGACGACGCGTTGAGCGACCTGCCTGGGGGTGCCGATCAGGTTGGAGCGGAAGCCGTCATTGTACTGGACCAGGTCGTCGAAGGACGATTTCGCCCAATTGCCCTCACCTTCCGGCGAGGCCTTACCGGCGTTCTTGACCTCATGGCCGAAAGCATTGACCGCTTCGGGATTGGCCTTGGCGATGATTTCGGCGAGCACCGTCTTGGCCTCCTCCTCGGTCTCGCGAACGACAGCGAAAGCGTTGACGCCGACCTTGACGGAATGGTTGTTGGCCTTCGCCTTGGCCCTGAGGTCGTCGACCTGCTTGGCGATTTCAGCCGGCGTGTTGCCGTTGGTGAAGTACCAGTCCGAAACCCGTGATGCCATGTCGCGTGCGGCGCGCGACGAGCCACCCTGGAAGATTTCGGGCAGCGGCTGCGGCGGCTTCGGCTTCAGCGAATATTCGTTGAAGCGGTAGAAATCACCACGGAAGGTGAAGCTGTCTTCAGTCCATATTCCGCGCAGCGCACGAATGAATTCTTCCGAGCGGCGGTAGCGCTCGTCATGGTCGAGCCAATGCTCGCCAATGGCGTGGAACTCGCCGCGGAACCAGCCGGAGACAAGATTGATCGCGACGCGGCCGTTGGTCAGGTAGCTGATGGTGGCGATCTGCTTGGCCGCCAGCGCCGGGTTCCATGGCCCGGGCAGGATCGCGGCGATGACCTTGAGCGTGGTGGTCGCCGCCAGCAGATCATGGCTGAACGCCACCGATTCATGCTGTTCGTCGGCGCCGTAGCCAGCGGTGAAACGGATCTGGCTGAGCGCGTAGTCGAAGCCGGACCTCTCGGCGATCTGCGCCAGCTTGCGGTTATACTCGGCCGAATGGTTGGTGCGCTGCTCGATGTTGGAGATCACCAGGCCGCCCGAAACATTCGGCACCCAGTAGGCAAACTTGATCGCGTCGGTCTCTGCGTGTGCCATGAAATGTCTCCCATTCAGGCCGTGTCATTGAT
>NZ_RZQY01000066.1:0-15546 GCF_003998575.1 Mesorhizobium sp. M7A.F.Ca.CA.001.10.2.1
GGGAGGACTACGCCGTGATGCTGAAGGACAAGACCGCCATCATTACAGGCGCGGCGTCGCCGCGCGGCATTGGCAAGGCCACGGCCCGGCGGTTTGCCGCGCAGGGATGCCGTGTGGCAATCTTCGACCTCGACGAAGAAGCCGCCATGAATGCAGCGCGCGACATCGGCCCCGAACACATCGGCGTCGTCTGCGACGTCCGGGATCCAGCTTTTTGCCGCAAGGCGGTTGGTGACGTCATGGCCCGCTTCGGACATGTCGACATCCTGATCAACAATGCCGGCATCAGCCAACCCGACCGGCTGATGGATATCACCCAGGAGAATTTCGATCTGGTCATCGATTCCAGCCTGCGGGGCAGCCTGAACATGGCCCAGGCTAGCGTGCCTTCGATGATCGACCGACGGACCGGCGCGATCGTTTCGATCGGCTCGATCGCGGCCCAGATCGGCGGTGGCATTTTCGGCGGGCCGCATTATTCCGCAGCCAAGGGCGGCATCCACAGCCTCACCAAATCGATGGCGCGCGAACTGGCGCAGCACAATATCCGCGTCAACGCGATTGCCCCAGGCACGATCGACACGGACATCTTTGGCGACAAGCTGACCGAAGACAAGCGGCGCGACATCGTCGTGAACATCCCGCTTGGCCGGCTCGGAACGGCTGACGATATCGCAAAAGCTTGCCTGTTTCTGGTCTCAGACCTGTCCGACTACGTGACGGGGCTCATTCTCGACGTCAACGGCGGCCGATTCATGCACTGAAAAGACAGTCCGCACGGCCCTGCGGATCGATGCGACGACGAAACATTGGAGGCGACGCATGCTCAGGATCAATTCCGGACAAGACGAGGCTCCGCTTGCGCATGGGGCGGCGCTTCCACCATTTCGTCGTGAATTTCCAGCGCCTTCTTCAGCGATCGAAAGCGTGCATCGTCCCGCCTGTTCGATATGGGACACCCCCCGCGAGTTCCAGCCAGATGCCTTGTTGAAGTCAGGGATCAAGGATGAAGCGGTTGCCTCCTACCTGTCAGACACCCGCCCGCTCTATGACGCCGCCAAGCGTTGCGTTAGCCAGCTTTCGGGAATCCTGCTTCTGCTCCAGACCGACAGCCTCGACCGCAACCGCAACGATCTCTTGCTGGCGTCGGTGACAAGGCAGTTGCGCGAGGCAACCGACCGGCTGGGTGCGGTGAAGGCGCCGCCGACAGCGGCCCGCCACCAAGCCGCGCTAGCCGATCTGCTTGTGCTTCTCGGCCGGATACTCTCGCGGCTTGATCGTCTTGCCGATCTCATTGATCCGGCAAGTCCCGATCTCGATGCCGTCGTTGACGCGCTTTTTTTCGCGCAGCGGTCGCTGCGGATGGTTTCGGAACCTTCCGCCGGACTGACGCCCGTGGATTTCAGGGCGGCCTGCTGCAACTGCCGACCCGCGAAAAATTAACCGGCTGGATCAAGGGAGGAAACCGGTGTCACTCTATTCGATCTACGTCCTCGAGTACGGCTACGTGCCCGAATACCACAAGAGCGGCGTCATCTACGGCGCCCACAATGAAGGCTATGTCAAGCTGCCCTACTGCTACGCCGTCATCAAGGGAGACGGTTGGGCCGCGATGGTCGACGTCGGTTACAACGACCGCGACTATGGGAACTATCTTGGCATGCTGTTCAATGTCCAGAACTGGCGCGGACCGCGCGAGGTTCTTGCCGAAATCGGATTGACGCCGGAAGACATCAACGCGGTCTTTATCACGCACGCGCATTTCGATCATTTCGGCAATGTTGATGCATTTCCCAATGCCACCTTCTACGTCCAGAAGAAGGAGCTGCAGGAATGGATCTGGGCGATGTCGCTGCCGGACCGCATGCGCTGGATCCTGTCCGGCATCGATACGGCGGATATCCTGCGTGGTGTGCAGCTGGCGCGCGACAAACGCCTGATCGCGGTCGATGGTGCCATGGAAAACGTCTTCCCCGGCATCGATCTTCACGTCGCCTATGACAGCCATACCTTCGCATGCATGTGGGTGACGGTGCGCAATGATGGCAAGACGGATTCCCAGGACACCTGGGTGCTTGCCGGTGATCTTGTTTACCAGTTCGAGAACCTGAACGGCGCCTCCGAACAGCTCAAGATCGACGACATGTATCTCCCGGTCGGCCTGGCCACCGGCAGCCAGATCAATCTGATCATGGCCACCGAAGCCATGATGAAACAGGTCGGCCATGAGTCTCGACGGGTCATACCCGTTCACGAGTCGCGGCTCGAACAGACATTCCCGTCCCGGCTCTCCAGCCAGAAGCTGCGGATCAGCGAAATCTGTCTGGCCAGCGGAGCAAGATCCGCACTGCTTTAACGGACAAGTTCGATGCCGCGAATCCGCAGAAGGACAAGACACGTGGAAAAGCTTTCAGACAAGCCGAAGCCGGTCACGGCCTTAGGAGAAGGTGCATCCGGACCGAGCAGTTGGTTTGCCTCAGCTGGCGGGCCGACCGCGGGTATCGCGGCGGCAACGCTGGTCCTGTTCGTCTTCGGCGGCCTGATCGCCCCGCAAAGTCTTGGCACCGGCGCGATGAGCGGAATGCTGCCCTTTGCCGCCATCCTGGCCCTCATCAGCCTGGGCCAAACGATGGTCATCCAGCAGGGCGGCATCGATCTGTCCGTGCCGGGGATGGTTTCGCTCAGCGCTGTCATCGTCTGCTACTTCGCGGAGAGCCAACCCGATGCCGAGGGCAGTGTTGCCCTGGCCCTCTTCTACGCTTTCGCCGCTGCGGCGGTAGCGGGGCTGATCAGCGGCCTGCTCGTCAGCAAGGTTCGTGTTGCGCCCATCGTTGCCACGATCGGCATGAACGCGCTGCTCTACGGCCTGAACGTCAAGATTTCAGGCGGCACACCGGTGTCTGTGCCCGGGTCGATAGCAGCGTTCGCCAACGGTAAGATCTTTGGCATCACGCAGCTCGCCTATTTGGCAGTAGCGATGGCTATCGTCGTCATTTTCGTCGTCAAGGCGACGACCTTCGGGCGCAATTTCGAGGCTGTCGGCGCAAACATCAGGGCCGCACGCGCGGCAGGTATCGTCGCTGACCGCTACCAGATCGCCGCGTATGTGGGTGCGAGCCTGTTTTATGCGGCAGGCGGCATTCTGCTCGGCGGCCTTATGCAGCTGCCAAGTCCGCAGCAGGGCGACAACTACCTGATGCCGTCGATCGCCGCGACGGTTCTGGGTGGAACCTCGCTGTTTGGCGGCAAGGGCAATTTGGCGGCAACCGTGATCGCCGCCCTCTTTCTCACACAGCTGCAACAATTGGTGCTGACGACGGGCGCCAGCATCGGCGTTCAATACCTTTTCCAAGGTGCCGCGATCCTGGTTGGGGTCGGCATCTATGGTCTGAATTTTCGCAATCTCAGGCGGGCAATCAGCTTGAGGAACAGGTCGACCGCATGATGTCGGCGGCCAAGGGAATAAACAGTTTCAACGCTGTCCATCACGGGCAGGTTGGAGAACAGCAACCAAACTTCGTTGGGAGGAAATGATGAAGTCTTATCTTGGATTAAACGCGATATCGGGCGCCGCGCTCGCCCTGTCGGCCTTTGCAACTGTCTCACCGCTGTCGATCACACAAGCCGGCGCCGCGGATTGGTGCAAGGGCATCGCCGGTGGTGTCTTCTGCGCCGAACCAGCGGCGACGCCGCCGAGCTTCTGCGGAACGAAGGAAATCTCCGTCGCGCTGGCGGATGGCTTCGCCCAGAACCCCTGGCGGCAGATGACGACGGCCGCTGCGATCAACGAGGCCAGCCAGTGCCCGAATGTCACCGGCTGGGATCATACCGACGGACAGGGTAACACCCAGAAGGCAATCTCCGACCTCAGCGGTCTCGCGGCACGCGGCGTCAATGCCATTGTCGTGTTCCCCGATGCCGGACCAGCCATGTTGCCGGCGATCCGCGATGCCTTCAAGCAAGGCAGCACCGTCGTCCCCTACCGGGCCCGTGTCGGCGGCGAGGAAGGCAAGGATTACAGCGTTTTCGTCGGCACGAACTTCCACCAGGATGGCGTCGACTGGGGCAAATGGATGGCCAAGGCCCTCAACGGCAAGGGAAATGTCGCCTACCTCGGCGGGCCTGCCGGAACCAGTCAGAGCCGTGAGCGCGCTGATGGCATCCTCGAAGCTTTCAAGGACTATCCGGGCATCGTCCAGATCGGACAGAAGCCGTTCGAAGTGACGAATTGGGATTCCAGCATGGTCGCCAAATCGCTGGGCGCGCTAATTGCCCAGTATCCGCAGATCGACGGTGTGATCGCGGACCTCAGCATGGGCGTTGTCGCCTCGGGCGTTTTCGAACGGGCTGGTCGGCCACTTCCGCTGATCGCCGGTGAAGACGCCAACGTGTTCGGCTGCACCTGGAAGAAGCTGCACGATGCCGACGCCAAGTCCGCCTTCCAGTACACGACAAACAGCGCCGAGCAGTGGAACGTGCGTCTGGCCGTACGCTGGGCGATCGCTGAGGCAGCCGGCGGCAAGATGGATCAGCCGCTCGTCATAACCGACCCCAACGGCACCAAACATACGGTGGCTGAGGCCGGTGTGAAGGAAGTGACGAACTTCCAGCTCGAGGATTCGCTTGCCGGAACTGTTTTCTGCAATCCGAAGCTTCCGGAATCCGCTTCAAACGGCACCAGCCTGACTGACGAACAGGTCCTGGCAGCCCTCAAGGGCGGTCTCTGATCTCGAGCCAAACGGGGCGGGCTTCTGTCCGCCCCTTCATCTCCTCAAGGAGGATGATGGAAGTCACTTAGGAGGATCGACCCATGGCCACCGTCGAGCAGCTTCAGTCTGACATGGCAACGCCGACCAGTACTGCGTTGGACAGCCCGTTGGGATTGCGCATGCAAGGCGTGTGGAAGCGTTTCGGCCATGTCGTCGCCGTGAAGGACATTTCGTTTGTGGCCCGATGCGGCGAGGTTCATGCGCTTCTGGGAGAAAATGGCGCAGGCAAGTCGACATTGATGGGCATTGCCTCCGGCACTTTGAGCTACGATCAGGGCTCGATTGAAATATGTGGACAATCTGTAGATCGCTTTAGCGCGGCACAGGCGCAACGGCTCGGGCTCGCCATCGTGCATCAACATCCGGCGGTGCTTCCCGATCTGACGGTGGCTGAAAACCTGCTGCTTGCAGTTCCAGCAGCGCTTCGAACGGATTATGCCAATGACTGGGTAATCGCCCAACTCCGTCGTGTTGGCTCTGCCGTTCACCCCAAGACCCGGCTGTGCGATGTCGACATCGCGCAAAGCCAACTGATAGAACTTGCCAAGGCGCTTGCGATCGACCCAAAGATCCTCATTCTTGACGAACCCACCGCGGCTTTGACAGCCGACCTTGTCGACATCCTGTTTCGCAACGTGCGCGAAGCAGCGACTCGGGGCGCGGCGGTCATCTACATTTCGCATCGGCTGCAGGAAATCAGGCAGATCGCAGACACGGTCACCGTCATGCGTGACGGTGAAGTGAAGGGATCGGCACCGATGCGCGATGTCAGTGATGACCAAATCCTCAACCTCATTGTCGGACGCACCGTCACCAAGCAATTTCCGCTCAAATCAGCCGGTGTCTTGAATGGCGCAAGTATTCTTGAGGTCAAAGGGCTTTCGGGCGCTGATTTCGTAGACATCAATATGTCGGCGCGTGGCGGCGAGATCGTTGGTATCGCCGGCATTACCGGAAACGGCCAGAGCGACTTCCTGCGTTCGCTGGCAGGTCTTGGAAATGCCCGTGGAGCCGTCACTCTGGACGGGAAGACCGTGCCGCTCGGCAACCCGGGTGCCGCTCGTAGTGCCGGCATTATCTATCTGTCTCCCGACCGCCAGCATGAAGGCCTTTTTCCCAGTCTTTCCGTGCGCGAAAACGGTACCATCTCGGCCCTGTCACGTTTCGCGAACTTTGGCGTCGTGGACCGTCCGCTCGAACGGCGGCAAATGGAAGCCCAGCGAGTGGACTTGAACATTCGCGCGGCATCGATCGAGCAGAATGTCGCCACGCTGTCTGGCGGGAACCAGCAAAAGACGATCCTGTCACGAGCTCTCCTGGCAGAGGCTTCACTCGTGCTGGCAGAGGAGCCGACAGCCGGGGTTGACGTGGGTGCCCGCGCCGAAATCTATCGCATCCTGCGTGACGTCGCTTCGCGCGGGACATTGGTTGTGATCGTCTCATCCGATATTGTTGAGCTTGAGGGCGTATGCGACCGCGTGCTGGTCTTCTCCCGCGGGCACGTCGTGGGCGAACTCTCAGGCCAAGACGTCAACGAGGCCAATATCGGCCGGACCATGATAACGGCCACCACCCATCGCAAGACCGACCAGCAAGAACGAGACAGATTCGGCACTACGCGTTCATGGCTGCGAATGGTTGCTGCCGGCGACTATGTTCCAAGCTTCGTGCTTGCCGGGCTAATCGTGCTGCTGGGCGTGGTAGCGTCTGGCCACAACATTCGTTTCGTCTCAGGCTTCAACATCGAGAAGATCCTGTTCCTTTCCGCTGCGCTGGCGTTCGTCTCGTTTGGCCAGATGTGCGCAGTGTTCACCGGCAGGATCGATCTGTCGGTCGGTCCGTTGATCGGCTTGAGCCTCGTCATCGCGTCATTCTTCCTGAATGAAGGTGCCGGCATGGCAACGATAATCGTTGGCGTGTTGGCCGTTTTTGGCGCCGCAGCCCTCGTCGGCCTGACCAACGGGACTTTGGTTCGGTTCGGGAACTTCACCTCCGTTGCCGCCACGCTAGGGGTTTACATCATCATTCAGGGCATCTCGGTGTTGCTGAGGCCCTATCCCGATGGGGCCATCAGCGCCACCGTCATGGATACCATCAAAGCCACTATCGGCAGCATTCCGGTCGTGTTCATCGTCGCGTTGGTCCTGGCGATCATCCTCGAAGTCGGCTTGCGCTACAGCCGTTGGGGGATGAGCTTGCGCGCCGTTGGCTCCAACGAGAAAGCGGCGGCGCATATTGGTGTGCGCACAGGCTGGACCGTCGTCGGCGCGTTCATCGCCGGCAGCTTGCTCACAGCGCTTGGGGGCATGATGGTGGTGGCGCAGCTCGGCATCGGCGATCCCAATCAGGGCATCGAATACACGCTGGGCAGCATTGCCGCAGTGGTCCTCGGCGGAGCCAGTCTCTTTGGCGGACGCGGCAGCTTCATCGGCGTGCTGCTTGGCGCCGTCCTGATCCAGGAAGTCAATTCGTCGATGGTTTTCCTGGGCCTGTCGCAAGCCTGGCAATATTGGTTCATCGGCTTGCTGACGCTGATCGCAGTAGCAGTCTATTCTCAGGCCCGGTCAGCGTCCATTGAGAGGCCGTGAAACGAACTGCCGCAGACTGGAGATACGACGTCGAGTGCGCGAAGATCCGAAAAAAAGCGCGAAATCTCCCCCAACCGCATGTCGACGCTTCCCGTCACTTGATGATGCCGATCTTCTTGCGACCAGATTTCGGTCAGTTGTCTGACGGCTTTCGGCAACGCCTTTTCGAGGTGCAAGCATACCGTCATCTTTTCTTCCGCTCTCGTGCTGACCGGGCGTTTTGCGTCCTAAAGTGGGCCAGAATTTCGGGCCCTATGCACGATTAGTTTTTGCTTGTGAACGCGCAGGCGATTTGTAACTTGTCCCACGAGCCGGTCCGGCAACGGTGGTTCACAAGATGGCCGACAGGAACATTCCCATGGACCACCCATGCCTCTGAAAGCTGCCGCTCATGTCGAGGCCATGTCCGCCTTTGCCTTGGCAAGTTTCGGCGGCTGCGACCGGACAACCCTTGCCCAGAACGAGAGCGCTTTCCCACCCAGCCCCAGGGCGATCACCGCCGGCCAGGACGCGATTGCCCGCAGCCATCTCTATCCTGATCCGGACTGGACTGCACTGCGCAAGGCGATCGCGCAGGCCTATGGGATCGATCCCAATCTGATCTTGTGCGGCGCCGGTTCGATGGACCTGATCAGCTGCACCATCGCGGCCTTTGCGGGACGAGGCGACGAGGTGCTGGGCACGGCCTATGCCTATAATTTCGCAGCCTCCGCCGCCGCGCGTGTTGGTGCGGCCTACATCAAGGCGGCAGAGCACGATTTCACCGTTTCGACCGGCAGCATCCTGGCTGCCATCACGCCGGCAACGCGGGTCGCGTTCGTCTGCAATCCCGGCAATCCGACCGGCACCCGCATCCGCAACGCCGAGCTGCTGCGCTTGCGCGCCGCCTTGCCGCAGGATGTGCTTCTGGTGATCGACCAGGCCTATGGCGAGTTCGACGACCAAGACCCCGAACCGATCTTTGCGCTGGTCGCGCGTGGCGATACGGTCGTGCTGCGCACGCTTTCCAAAGCCTATGGCCTGGCCGGCGCGCGCGTTGGCTGGGGGGTGTTTCCGCCTTCGGTCGCGGCCGGAGTGCGCAAGATGCAGAACTCCAACCAGGTCACAATGACAAGCCTAGCAATGGCCGTCGCGGCCGTGGAGGACCAGGCCTATATGCGAGAAACCGTGGCCCGCACAGCGAGGATTCGCGACCAGTTCGCGCATGAGCTGAGGGCTAAAGGATATGACGTCCCGGAGAGCCGGACGAACTTCGTGCTGATCCGCTTCTCCGACGAAGCCGCCGCGGAGGCCGCAGAGAAGGCCTTATGGGGCGCCGATATCATTGTGCGCGGCCTGGGCGGCTACGGCCTCACGGACTGTTTGCGCGCGACGGTCGGCCCGCAAGAGATAATGGATCGGGCACTGCGCATACTGATCGACATGCACGGCGGATAGTGTTGGCTACCGCATGTTTTGCGACAGAAGCCTCGGGAGACTTGAGAGATGCCGTATTTGCCTGCCCGTGACTTTATCGGCTATGGCGACAAGCCGCCTGCCGCGCAGTGGCCCGGCGGCGCCAAGCTGGCGCTCAACATCGTCGTCAACTATGAGGAAGGCGCCGAATACAGCATCGACGAGGGCGACGGCGTCTCCGAGGCGATTCTGTCGGATCTTGCCGTGTCTCCGGCGGTGCCGGGTCTGCGCAACCGCAATATGGAATCGCTCTACGAATATGGCTCACGCGTCGGCATCTGGCGGCTCGCCTCGCTGTTTCAGGACAAGGACGTCATCCCGACATTCTACGTGGTGGGGCGCGCGCTCGAGCTCAATCCGGCGGCCGGCAAGGCGATCGCAGCACTTGGCAGTGACATCGTCTGCCATGGCTGGCGCTGGATCGATTACGCGCCGTTGAGCGAGGCCGAGGAGCGCAATCACATCGCGATGACCGTGGATACCGTCGAGAGCCTGACCGGCATTCGCCCGCTCGGCTGGTACACCGGCCGGCCCAGCCTCAACACAAGGCGGCTGGTGGCCGAACATGGCGGCTTCCTCTACGATTGCGACGACTACAATGACGACCTGCCCTATTTCGTCGACGTCGATGCCAAGCGGCATCTGGTGGTGCCGCATAGTTTCGACAACAATGACAGCCGGTTCTCGCGCGGCTCCGGCCTGGAGACAGGCAGCCAGTTCTTCGAATATGTCAGCGATGGTGTGGACTGGCTGCTGGCCGAAGCGGAACGGACGCCACGCATGATGACAGTGTCGCTGCACTGCCGGCTGGCAGCACGGCCGGGCCGCATGATCGGGCTCGCCCGCTTCCTCGACAAGATCAAGGCCAATCCAGACATCTGGATTTGCCGCCGCTCGGACCTTGCCCAACATTGGCTGGATCGGTTCGGCGGCTGACGCCATCAACCGGACCGGTCGGGCGAAGCCTTCACCCGTCCGTCAGTGAACGCGCTATTTGTTTGGAATCTCGTAGACCTTGCCGTACCAGGGCACGGCATCGATTTGATCGAGCGCCATGACGTAGAGCACATTCTCGTCGGGTTAGAAGGCAAAGTTCGGCACGGATGGCGACGGCACTGAAAGCGTGCGCCGCAGCTTGCCGCCCTCATCGACGACGAGGATCTTGCCTGGCGCACCGAGCGAGCGTGGGCTCTGGCCGATATACATCTCGCCCGCCTTGTCCATCTTGATGCCGTCAGGCCAGATGTGCGGCTGGTTCGGGAACAGATCATCGAGGCGCAGGAAGACGCGGCGGTTGTTCAGGGGCGTGATCGGGCTGGACATCGAACTCGATGATGATCCGGTTGTCCTCGGTCTCGACCAGATAGAGCATCTTGCCGTCGTTCGAGATGACGAGACCATTGGCGTTGTGCAGGTCGCGGCATCGATCAACGGCCCGCCCTTGCCGGAGCCGGTGAAATAGATGCCACCATCCTTGTCGGGCGCGAAATCATTCGGTCCGCTGAACGGATTGCCGTCCGTGTCCTTGTCATAGGCCGGCAGCGACTTGCCGTCGGCGAAGATGCGGCCGATCGTGTTGTTGTCATAACAAGTAACGAGGAACTCGCCGGTCGTTGTCGGCAGTACAGCCGAAGGGCCGCAGCCGTCCATCTTCCAGAAGATCGCGTTCTTCTTGCCGTCCCACACGTCCACGGAGCCGCGGCCGTGTTCAACGTAGAAGAGCTTGTCCTGATACCAGATCGGACCTTCGGCAAGCCACGCATCGTCATTGATCGCTTTGACGTTCGCCGCGTGCGTGAAGGACGTGAGAATGAGGGCAAACATGGTGCCCAGCAGATGCCGTTTGATCATGCGATCCCCCTTTGTTTTCAGGTGGTCGAAAATCTTCCTCGTTCAGCTCCGCCGGCGTCTCCGGCCGGCTTCGGTTTTCGTCAGTTGGCTCACTGGGCGAACGGGTGGCCGAGCTTCTACGAGCGCAGCCGCTTGCCCTCGGGGTCGAATGGCGGATGCGGCAGCAGGATTGCCTCATGCGGCCTTCCCAGTATGGCGACCGAGACCTTGTCGCCGGCCTTGGCGGAGCCCGCTTTGACATAGCCAAGCGCCAGCGACTGCTCGACGAAATAGCCGTAGGCGCCTGAAGATACCTGGCCGATCGGCGTGCCGTCGGTGAGGAAGATCGGCTCGCCGCCGGTCGCGTCGGCATCCCTGGCGTCGATCGACAGCATGATGAGCTCATCGCGTACCGGCTTGCCGGCGATGGCAGCGTAGGCATCGCGGTTGAGGAACGCGCCCTTGTCCAGTTTGACAAGGCGATCGAACTTGACCTCCTGCGGCCAATATTCGGGCGAATATTCGCGGCTCCAGCTGCCATAGCCCTTCTCGACGCGCAGCGACATCAGCGCGCGCGAGCCGACCGGTCCGGCGCCGACTTCCTTGCCGGCCTTGAGTAGCGCGCCGTAAAGCTCGACCTGGTCAGTGGCTTCACAATGCAGTTCCCAGCCAAGGTCGCCGGTGAAGGACACTCTGAGCGCCACCACATCGATGCCGGCGACGGTGGTCCGGCGCGACTGCATGAAGGGGAACGCCTCGTTCGACAGATCCTCATTGGTCAGGCGCTGCAGCAGGTCGCGCGAACTCGGTCCCGCTACGTTGAAGCCGCAGAGGTCCTCGGTGCGCGAGCGGAACGTCGTGCCCTCGGGCAAGGGGACGGCCTTGAAGAACCGTAGATGGAAGCGCTCGGCCATGCCGGAGCCGATGACCATGAATTCGTCGTCCGCGAGCCTGGTCACGGTGAAGTCGCCGGCGATGCCGCCGCGTTTGCCGATCAGCGGCGTGAGGCAGGAGCGGCCGATCTTTGTCGGCATGCGGTTGGCGAACAGCGCATTGAGCCAGGCCTCGGCACCAGCGCCCTTGACCTCGTATTTGGCGAAATTGGAGATGTCGATGATGCCGGCGCGTTCGCGCAGCATGCGCGCCTCGCGGCCCACCGGTCCCCACCAGTTCTGGCGCGTGAAGCCGATCGTCTCCTCGCGCGGCTCGCCCTCGGCGGCGTACCACAGCGGGTGCTCCCAACCGAAATTGAGACCGAAAACAGCGTTCATTCCCTTTTGCATGTCGTAGGCAGGCCGGGTCCGCACCGGCCGCCCGGCGGCGCGTTCCTCGTTGGGGAAGTGGATCTTGAAGCGATGGCTGTACTGATCCTGGACGCGGGCCTTGGTGAAGGCCTTGCCGGCCCAGTGGCCGAAGCGCGCCATGTCCCAGGCGAACATGTCGAGCGAAGGTTCACCCTCGATCATCCACTCGGCCGCCAGCTTCCCCATGCCGCCCGACTGCGAGAAGCCGGGAATTATGCCGTTGCAACAGAAATAGTTGCTCAGTTCGGGCACCGGTCCGAACAGCACGGCACTGTCCGGCGACCAGATCATCGGTCCGTTGATCACCTTTTTGACGCCGGCGGTGCCGACGGCCGGGACGCGCGCGATCGCGCGCAGCATGTTCTCTTCGATACGGTCGAGATCGTCGGGAAACAGTTCATGGCCGAAATCCAGCGGCGTGCCGTCCTCAGCCCAGAACTTCATCTTGCGCTCATAGGCGCCGATGAGCAGCCCCAGGCCTTCCTGGCGCAGATAGTACTCGCCATCGCGATCGGCGACCGAAGGCAGCCGGCGGCCCATGGCCGCAATTTCCGGGATGGTCTCGGTGACGAAATACTGGTGCTCGGTCGGGATCAAAGGCAGTTGCAGGCCAGCCATCGCGGCGACCTCCCTGCCCCACAGGCCGGCGGCGTTTACCACCCATTGTGTGTGGATGTCGCCCTTCGGCGTGCGCACGATCCAGCTGCCGTCGGGTTGCGCCTCGGTGGCGGTGACCGGCTTGAAGCGATGGATCTCGGCACCGCGCTGACGCGCGCCGGCGGCGTAGGCGGCGGTGACGCCGGACGGGTCGACATTGCCGCCTTCCGGCTCGTACATGATGCAGCGTATGCCGTCGAAGTCGACCAGCGGATGCAGCCGCTCCGCCTCGTCGCGCGCGACTTCGTAGAAATTCATCTTGTAGCGCCGCGCCTTGGCTTCCTGGAGCCTCAGCTGATGCTCGCGCGCCTCGGTCTGGGCCAGATAGAGCGAGCCCGGCTGAAAGATGCCGCAGCCCTGGCCGGTCTCGGCTTCCAGTTCCTTGTAGAGCGCCATGGTGTAGTGCTGGAGGCGGCTGATGTTGGTGGAATCATGCAGGCCGTGGATGTTGGCCGCCGCGTGCCAGGTGGAGCCGGAGGTCAGTTCGCTGCGCTCCAGAAGGACGACATCCGTCCAGCCGAACTTGGCAAGATGATAGAGGATCGAGCAGCCAATCAGACCACCGCCGATGACGACGGCTTGTGCATGAGTACGCATGTTTCTTCCCTTGGTTCGGCGACTTTTCTTCTTTGCGCTTTCGAGAAGCGCCTTGGAGATCTGTTTGGCTGGCTGGTCAATCAGAGTCGCCCAGTGACCCCCCAGGGGCGCAACATGCGCCCCTGGCTTTTTTTGCCGTGACCGGCCCGGCCTAGGCCTTGTCGAGCCAGACCTTATCCAGCTGCAGTTCGAATGTCTGATGCATGCCGAGGTTCTTCACATAGGTCGCATGGTGCCGGTAAAGCGAGCGCCAGAACGCCTGGACGAGGATGCCGGAGTCCTGCAGGATGAATTCGACGTCCTTCATCAGTTCCTTGCGCTTGTCGACATCCGCCATGGCGAGCGCCGCGTTGAGCTTCTTGTCGAATTCCGGGTTGGCGTAGCCGGACTCGTTCCAGGCCTCGCCGCTGCGATAGGCGATCGCCAGCACCTGGACGCCGAGCGGCCGCATGCCCCAATCGGTGGTCGACCACGGATATTTCGTCCAGTCGTTCCAGAACGACGAACCTGGAATGATGGTTCGCTTGACCTTGAAGCCGGCCTCGCGCATCTGCGCGGCGACGACGTCGGCGGGGTCCTTCACATAGTCCGCATCGTAGGAGATCAGCTCGAACTCGTGATCCGTCTGGCCGGCCTCGGCCATCAGCGCCTTGGCCTTGGCGAGATCGCGTGGAACTTTCGGCAAAGCGTAATATTCCGGATGGATCGGGCAGACATGGTGGTTTTCGGCGACCTGTCCAAGGCCGCTATAGCCGAGCTTCAGCACCGTCTCATTGTCGACCACGAGCTGGATGGCGTTGCGCACCCGCTTGTCGTCATAAGGTTTGTTGGTCACATTGGTGCGCAGCACGATGGTTCCGGCCGTGACGACCGGCTCCTTGACCAGGCCCATGCTGTCATAGAGGTCGACCGTGCCGCCCACCGTCTGGTAGTTGCAATCGATCTCACCGGCCTCGAAGGCGCTGGCGATGGCGGGGTTGGACGCGTCCGATCCGTAGTCGGTCCAGTCGACGCCATCGAGATAGGGGTCGCCCCCAAACCAGGTGAAGTCCTTGCGTCGCCGCACCGCGGCCGATTCGCCGACCTTGTATGAGATCAGCTCATAGGGGCCGGTGCCGGGCGTCTTGAGCATGTCGCCGCCGTCCTTGTCGAAGTCGCGATGGACGATGATCGCCGGATAATCGGCAAAGCCCGGAATGATCGTGACGTCGGACTGTTGGCATTTCAGCTTCACCGTGTGGTCGTCGACCTTGGTGATGGCGCCGGCTGCCGCTTTCTTGGTGGCGGGATCGATGAGGGAGTTCATGCGCCCGGCCATCGAATTGCCTTCGGCCGCCTTGTCGCACCAGCGCTCGATGTTGTGGACGATGTCGTCGGCGTTGAAGTCGTCGCCATTCGACCACTTCACGCCCTTGCGCAGATGCAGCGTATATTCGACAGCGTCGTCGCTCACCTCCCAGCTTTCGACCAGGTGGCCCTCGAAGGTGAAGTCGGTGGTGTAGCGGATCATGTAGTCGTTGCACTGGCGCATGACATTGGCGATCTCGGACCAGTCCCAGGAGCGCGGATCCTTCATTTCCTTGATGATCATCTGCATCTTCAGGATGCCGCCCTTCTTGCCCGGCTCCAGTGCGGCGGCCTGCGCAGGCGACGAGCCGATCATTGAATAGGCGAACGCCGTGGAAGCGCCCATCGCGCTCGCCATGGCAAGAAACTCGCGGCGATCCATGCCGCCCTTCCTGACTTCGTCTGCGTAGCTTTCGATGACGGCCGGGACGCGGTCACCGTTGCTCTTGAAAATCGTCATTGTGATTCTCCGGTTTGGGCTTTCCGCCCGTTACATTCCCCTTGCGTGGAAGATGTTAGAGGCGATGCAAAAATCCCGGAAGGGCTTGAGCCCCGGCAAACGGCCGAAAACCAGCCAATAAGACCTAAAAAAACGAAGCCATTGGCGTGTCAATTTTTGAGTTGGAGAATTCACAAGGGGGTAGGACGAACAGCGCTTAAGCGCCATCCTCCTGCGCCCGCAGCGGAATCCATTCCCGCACCGTGCGCGCGATGGTCCCCTTCGAAAGCTGGTTTTCGGTGAGGTAGTAGTTCCACGGACTGGCCGGCCGGACCGGGAACGGTTCGACAAGCAGTCCCCGCCGCAGATACGCGTGGGCAAGCGAGCGCTGGGTCGCGACGAGCCCTGCCCCCATGGCGGCCAGCTCAAGCGCGATGTTGGAAGCGTTGGTCGTCAGGCCCTTGTCGTGATCGTCCATGTCGACGCCCAGTGCCGACGTGACGACCTGCCAATATTCCTGGCGGCCATGCACGAAGATCCAATCGACCTTGAGTATATCC
>NZ_RZQY01000670.1:0-3298 GCF_003998575.1 Mesorhizobium sp. M7A.F.Ca.CA.001.10.2.1
ACGGTATGCCGAGCGCGCTCGCCGTGGCGATCGGGCTTGCCGCCGGCGCGGCATGCGGGCTGCTCAACGGCGTGCTCGTCGCCTACATGAAGCTGCCGCCCTTCATCGTGACGCTTGGCACCTGGAACATCGTCATGGCCACGAACTTCATCTATTCGGCCAACGAGACGATCCGCGACACCGACGTCGACACCCAGGCGCCGCTCCTGCATCTCTTTGCCATCAGCTTCAAGGTCGGCACGGCGGTGCTGACGCTCGGCGTCATTGCCACGGTCGTGCTCGTGATGATCCTCTGGTACGTGCTCAATCACACGGCATGGGGTCGCCATGTCTACGCCGTTGGCGATGATCAGGAGGCGGCGAAGCTGTCGGGCATCCAGACCAAGAAGGTGCTGATGACGGTCTACACCCTTGCCGGGCTGATCGCCGCTTTCGCTGCCTGGGTCTCTATCGGTCGCAACGGCTCGATCTCGCCGTCGGCTGCCGTCACCGACTACAATCTCCAGGCGATCACCGCGACGGTGATCGGCGGTATTTCCCTGTTCGGCGGACGCGGCTCGATCCTGGGCACGCTGTTCGGCGCGATGATCGTCGGCGTCGTCTCCATGGGCCTCAACATGCTGGGCGCCGATCCGCAATGGAAGGTGCTGCTCACCGGTGTGCTGATCATCGGCGCCGTGGCGGTCGACCAATGGATCAGAAAGGTTTCGGCATGACCATGACCCAGGAACCCATTCTCACCGCGCGTGGCCTAGTCAAGCGCTACGGCCGCGTCACCGCCCTCGACAACGCCGACTTCGACCTCTACCCCGGCGAAATCCTTGCTGTCATCGGTGACAATGGCGCCGGCAAATCGTCGCTCATCAAGGCGATTTCCGGCGCTGCCGCGCCCGATGAAGGCGAGATCCGGCTCGAAGGAAAACCCGTCTCCTTCAAATCGCCGATGGAGGCCCGCGAAGCCGGCATCGAGACCGTCTACCAGAACCTGGCGCTGTCGCCGGCGCTGTCGATCGCCGACAACATGTTCCTTGGCCGCGAAATCCGTAAACCGGGTTTTCTGGGCGATTGGCTTCGCATGCTCGATCGCCCGGCGATGGAAAAGCGCGCCCGCGACAAGCTTACCGAACTTGGCCTGATGACCATCCAGAACATCAGCCAGGCTGTGGAGACGCTCTCGGGCGGCCAAAGGCAGGGCGTTGCCGTGGCGCGTGCGGCCGCCTTTGGCAGTCGTGTGGTGATCATGGACGAGCCGACAGCCGCCCTTGGCGTCAAGGAAAGCCGCCGCGTGCTCGAGCTGATCCTCGACGTCAAGAAGCGCGGCCTCCCGATCGTGCTGATCTCGCACAACATGCCGCATGTCTTCGAAGTGGCCGATCGCATTCACATCCATCGGCTGGGCCGTCGCCTCGCCGTCATCGACCCCAAGCAATATACGATGTCCGACGCCGTCGCCTTCATGACAGGAGCCAAGGCCCCGCCGGAGGCGGCGCTGGCGGCTTGATACATGTCGCCCAAGTGGCTGGCGCATGGCGACACGGCAAGCACGGAACAGGGATTTGAAGCGCGGCGCGCGGGCCGTCTTGGCGCGTCACACTTCAGAATTGCCAAATTGCCGCAGGGGGCAAGCCGGATCGAACCTGTTTAAATCGATTGAATAGTTGGCGGTATCAGCTAGCATGGGCTGGGAGGAGCGATGAAAGCCGGTATGATCATGGCAACCGCACGAGAGGCATCATGACGAGCGCGATGACATCCGAACCCCTTCCGCCACTGCTCGAAAATCCTGACCCAAAGACGCTCGCACGTGAAGTCTTGGTTGCCCTCAAATACAGGGTCGGCAAGGACACCACCGTTGCGACCCAGTACGACTGGCTAACCGCCTCGATCAAGGTCGTGCGCGACCGGATCGTCGATCACTGGATGCAGGCGACGAGAGAGGCTTACGACCAGAAGGAAAAGCGCGTCTATTATCTGTCGCTGGAATTCCTCATCGGCCGCCTGATGCGCGATGCTTTCTCCAATCTGGGCCTGATGGACAACATGCGCGAGGCGCTGTCGTCGTTGGGTGTCGACCTCGACTTGATTGCAGCACTCGAGCCCGATGCGGCGCTCGGCAATGGCGGTCTCGGGCGGCTCGCGGCCTGCTTCATGGAAAGCATGGCGACCGTCGACATTCCCGCGCATGGCTACGGCATTCGCTATGCCAATGGCATGTTCCGGCAGGAGATTCACGACGGCTGGCAGGTCGAACTGCCAGAGACCTGGCTTGATCACGGTAACCCGTGGGAATTCGAACGTCGCGAACGCTCCTTCGAGGTTGGTTTCGGCGGTTCGGTGGAATCGATCACCTCCAAGGACGGCCGCCTCGAACGCCATGTCTGGAAGCCGACCGAGCATGTGCTGGCCGTCGCCTATGACACGCCCGTCGTCGGCTGGCGGGCCAATCGCGTCAACACGCTGCGGCTCTGGTCGGGCATGCCGATCGATCCGATCCTGCTCGACAAATTCAATGCCGGCGACCACATCGGCGCGCTCGCCGAAAGCAACAAGGCCGATGCCTTGTCGCGCGTGCTCTATCCCGCCGATTCCCACAAGGCCGGGCAGGAACTGCGGCTCCGGCAGGAGTATTTCTTCTCCACCGCCTCGCTGCAGGACATCGTGCAGCGTCATCTGAGCCAATATGGCGACCTGAAGTCGCTGCCCGACAAGGCTGCGATCCACCTGAACGACACCCATCCGGCCATCGCCGTGCCGGAGTTGATGCGCCTGTTGATGGACGTCCACGGCATGGACTTCGACCAGGCCTGGGATATCACCCAGCGCACCTTCGGCTACACCAACCACACACTGCTGCCCGAGGCGCTGGAAAGCTGGCCGGTGCCGCTGTTCGAGCGGCTTTTGCCGCGCCACATGCAGATTGTCTATGCCATCAACGCTGAAGTGCTTCTGGAGGCGCGTGCTTCCAACCAGTTCTCGGACGAGCAGATTGGCCGCATCTCGCTGATCCAGGAAAATGGCGATCGCCGGGTGCGCATGGGCAATCTGGCCTTTGTCGGCTCGCATTCCATCAACGGCGTTTCGGCTCTTCACACCGACCTGATGAAGGAGACGGTGTTCGCCGACCTGCACAAGCTCTATCCCGATCGCATCAACAACAAGACCAACGGCATCACGCCGCGGCGCTGGCTGATCCAATGCAATCCCGGACTGACGTCGCTCGCCCGCGAGGCGATCGGCGACCGTTTTCTCGATGACATCGACGCCATCAAGGATCTCGACGGTTTCGCCGGCGATGCCG
>NZ_RZQY01000671.1:0-3291 GCF_003998575.1 Mesorhizobium sp. M7A.F.Ca.CA.001.10.2.1
TCTTGTAGACCGCGATGATGCGGTTCAACAGGTCGAGCCGCTCGCCAACCTCGGTGAAACCAAAGCTGTTGAAGGCGCGCTTGGCGGCGGCCACCGCTTTGTCGACATCGGCCTTGGAGCCGAGCGAAATCTGCGCAAAGGCGTCCTCATTCGAGGGATCGATGACATCGAAAGCGTTGGGCACAACAGGATCGACCCACGCGCCATCGATATAGAACTGCAGATTGTGTGACATGGTTTTCTCCTTGACCGCATCGTCGCGCCGGGCCGTCATATCTGGCTGGAGATAACGATGCACAAACGCCGCTGTCAAACGCAACCCCCGAAGTGGTTGAGCCAGTGCGGCAGTGATTGAGCCAGAGCGTTCGGGTCAGCAACCGGCTTGGTGAGGATGGACTACAGCAAGATATGCCCGGCCTCGACCAGAAATCGCCTCGCCGCAGCCTGATCCGTCGCTTTCACCAACAGATGGTCGCCATCGAAAGTGGACACCACGAAGATGCCCAGCCCGTTTTCCGACAACGGCCTGATGACCGACAACACGATACCGGTTTCGTCGAAGGCAAACGGCCCCTGGAGCTTGAAGGCCACCCAGTCACCGTCCTGCCTGACACTATCCGGCACACGATCCTGCAGGCAAACGATCGAAAGCTCGTCGTCAGTCCTTGTGATGCTGACGAAGCCTGGCCCGTCCGCCCAACCGGGGATGGTCTCCCCCGCCGCCAGCCGGGCAACCGCGTGAAACCCTGGGAGTTGTTTGAGCCTGACGCAGATGGCCATTGTCGAACCCCTCCCTCAGATCGCCGGTGATCCCGCCAGCTTCTTGCTCATGTGGACCGTCATACCGTTCATGAAAGGCTCTTCCCTATCGATGACATAGCCATACCTTTTGTACAGCGACACATTCGCCTCGAAGGCGCCATTGGTCAGCAGGCGAAGCTCGAGGCGGCCCGCTTCGACCGCCTTGCGCTCGGCCAGTTCCAGCAACAGCCGGCCGATCCCCCTGCCCTGCGCATCCGGTGCCACACAGACATTCTCGATCCACAGGTGACCGTCAGCCAGCACGGTTTCGATCATCCCGACGATCCGATCATCCTCGACGGCGAGATCGAACGGATGCTCGGCAACGGCCTTGTCGTAGTCGGTGCGCATCGGCAGCGGCTCGCGGCCGATCACCGGCACCCATTTGACATAGGCGGCACGAACGATATCCCGGATCGCGGCGGCGTCAGCAGGCACGGCCGGCCGAAGCCGGATGGAAGAATTGTTGGTCATCAAAGTGCTCCAGACATGAAAAACCCCGCCGGCGGTGTCGCGGGCGGGGCTGGAAACGAACGAACCGGGTCTATCCTGCCGATCTTTGTCGTCGCGCAATCAGTCTGCCGCTCCGCATTGTGCAGGGGCGACGTCGCTTGGTGTTGGTGGGCGCGAGGAAGAACATGGCGCCAAGCTGGAACAGGAAGCGCGGCGCGTCAAGACACCTACAACGGCTTCAGTATTCCTGCGCCGTCGGTCTGAACAGGATTTCGTTGATGTCGACCTCGTCGGGCTGGCTCATGGCGAACACCACCGTCCTGGCGAAGGAATCGGCCGGAATGGCCACCCGGTCGTAGAGTGCGCGTACGCCCTCGGCGACATCGGCCTCGGTGACGCTGCCGGGCAGTTCGGTCGCCACGGCACCGGGCGAGATGATGGTGGTGCGGACGTTGTAGGGTTTCACTTCCTGGCGCAGACCTTCCGAGATGATGCGCACCGCGTGCTTGGTCGCGGCATAGACCGCTCCGCCCGGCCCGACCTTGTGGCCGGCGACCGACGACACGTTGATGATGTGGCCGCTTTTCTGCGTCTTCATGTGCGGCAGTGCCGCGGCAATGCCGTAGAGCACGCCCTTGATGTTGACGTCGATCATGCGGTCCCAGTCCTCGACCTTGCCGCGCTCCAGCGGGGAATGCGGCATCAGGCCGGCATTGTTGATCATGACGTCGACGCGGCCGTGCGTCTCGACCGCATGGTCGACCAGATGCCGGACCTGGCCGACATCGGTAACGTCGGTCTGAAGGATGGCGCCCTCGCCAAGTGAAAGCGCGCCGGCCAGCGCCTGCAACCGGTCAAGGCGGCGCGCCCCCAGGACCAGTTTCGCACCCTCCCTGGCCAGAAGCCGTGCGGCGGCTTCGCCCAGCCCGCTGCTGGCGCCAGTGATGACGACGACTTTGTCCCTGATGTTCTCGGCCATGATTCTTTTCCTTTTCTGATCTTTGGCTTCGCTGCCCACGGCAGCCTGGGCGTTCGCGTTGGCGGCTCAGCGGGGCAATTCGACCCGGCCGAGCCAGCCGGTGACCTCGTCAAGCGTCTGGCGTTCCTGGTCGCACTGCTTGGAAAAACCCTTGATGAGCCGTGCCCCTGGTGCATGATCTGCGAGGACTTTCAGGCTCTGCCCTGTTCCGTAGCCGCCATGGGTGATGAACGGCACCAAGGTCTTGCCGGACAGATCGTGTTTCGACAGGAAGGAGCGGATCACCGAAGGCGCGGTCATGCCCCAGATCGGAAATCCGAGGAACACCGTCTCGTAGGTTCCGATATCAGGCACCGTGGCGGCCAGCGCCGGTTCGAAACCGGACTCCCGCTGCT
This sequence comes from Mesorhizobium sp. M7A.F.Ca.CA.001.10.2.1, assembly GCF_003998575.1. Classification (NCBI taxonomy): domain Bacteria; kingdom Pseudomonadati; phylum Pseudomonadota; class Alphaproteobacteria; order Hyphomicrobiales; family Phyllobacteriaceae; genus Mesorhizobium; species Mesorhizobium sp. M7A.F.Ca.CA.001.10.2.1. Next base: position 2,629 of record NZ_RZQY01000671.1, read on the forward strand.
GCTCCGCCACCGCAACCTGCTGCTTGTAGTCTTCCGGGTAGGGATCGACGGTCGCGATCTCGAAAATATCCGCTCGCAGAGTCCTGCTGATCTGGCGCGCGATGACCCGCGTGTTGCCGGTGCGGGTGTAGTAGGCCACCAGCACTTTGGCGCCGCCCGTTCGCCGCGCGCTCGACGCACTGGCGGGCGGCTCGATCCGGGACTCAATCCGGCGCCCAGAGGCAGTGCAAGCATGGTCATCAGCGCACCTCGTCTTGAGACTGGTTGGCTCATCACGCTCTCCCAGGTGGCTAACGATCGATCCTTGCTTCCTGTTGCGGAGAATAGCGCGCTCCCTTCACCGCGATCGCCGAGACCGCATTCTCGATGTTGGCAAGATCGTCCGCCGTCAGCGCGATGGTGGCCGACGCGATGTTCTCTTCGAGGCGATTGAGCTTGGTGGTGCCGGGGATCGGAACGATCCAGGGCTTCTGCGCCAGCAGCCAGGCGAGAGCGACCTGTGCTGATGTCGCCTTCTTCTCGGCAGCGATCACGCCGATCGCGTCGACCAGCGCCTGGTTCGCCTTGCGGGCGTCTTCCGCAAAACGCGGCACGGTGTTGCGGAAGTCGCTGCTGTCGAACGTCGTGCTGGCATCGATGGCGCCGGTGAGGAACCCCTTGCCC
>NZ_RZQY01000672.1:0-3277 GCF_003998575.1 Mesorhizobium sp. M7A.F.Ca.CA.001.10.2.1
CGTGATGAGTGCTACCTTTTGGTCGAGTTTTTTCGATCCGAGATAGTACGGCGCATCATACAAAGGCTCCGGCTCTAGTGCCCATTCGTGCCCCGGTTTGGGCTGATGTTGCTCGGGGAAGGGGGGCTCGGGATATTCACGGGCGCCAGCCTGCATGGCGCCTTGCTGCTTCCCATCGCCTTTCGATTTGTCCTTGGCATCGACGCCACGTTGGATATGGCGCTGCTTGGCCGCTTCACCGGCTATTTCCGACTTCATCTGCATGATCGTCTCCTTGGCTTGGAGAGGAAACAACGCATGTCAGGCAAAAAGGTTTGCGCAAAAGATCGAGAGATTCCGGCCAGCGTTTGGCAATGCGTAACAACGACATCGCCAGTTGCACCAATTCAGCTGCAATGCAGCCGCGCCAGCCACCGCCGCCGATGGGATCGAGCATCCGGGCTTGCCCGTTGCCTGTGCCGCCTTGGCAGCGAGCCAAATGTGATGATGTGGATTGGGGAAGCTATTGCGTCAAACTGGCGTGCGCAAAGCAGCGCCATCCGGTCTGCTCCAAGCGTAGCCGTCGGAATCTATCTTGGCGAGAGGCCATCGAGCAGGAAGTCCAGGCCTTTTCGGAAAGTGCCGTCCCAATCGTTGTCCAACAGCAGACGAGAGCGTTCGATTGTCGGGTAGTGTTCGCTGAGATGTGTAAGACGCGGCTGTGCGGCTGCTCTGTCTTCTTCCGAGAGGTCGAAGCTTGCCCGGGTGAGGGTGGCGCCCATCACATAGTTCCAGAGCGACCAAATCGCGGCGTTGAGATCCGCGTCCGCAACACCGGCTCTCGACAAGGTCTTGCTCAGCATTTCCAGGCGACTGAGGATGTTCGGGCCAAGCGCCCGTCGCGGCAACAGCGATGCCGACCAAGGATGGCGCAACATTCTGGCGCGCCAGCTTTCGAGCATATGAACGACGTCTCCGCGCCAGTCCGGAGACTCACCTGTTTCGGGCGATGCGCGATATTCGAGCACCGAATCGAGTGCTAGATCAAAGACATCCTCCTTGTTGTCGACGTGCCAGTATAGGCTCATCACACCCGAGCCGAGGCGATCGGCCAGCCGACGCATTGTCACTCCGTCTATGCCCTGGGCGTCCAGCAGTTCCACCGCGATCGCCACGATACGCTCTCGAGACAGCGGCGGCTCGCTGCTCGCTTCCTGCATAGGTGGAAGCTTTGTCCGTTGCGATCGTTTGCTGGCACTGCGGGGTTTGGCTGCCATCTGTCTTCCTTGCTGGCCGAACGTCGATTTTGGCAGGCACCGTCAGGAATGTCGACGCTGATCGCTTGACTAGTACGACGTACCATACGATGACTCGTACATCGCACGATTCATCGTATGGGCGATCTGGTTAAAGTTCATGCCGGCCGCGAGTGCGTTATTCGCAGTCAGCAGAGCCAGGAGAAATCATGTCACGCGCAATCAAGCATCTGCTTACCGGAGGGCTAATTATCATGACCATGGCAGTTTCCGCTGCGGCTACAGCGACTGGGAACGACCTCAAGCTGACCATCGTCAATCCACAGACGCTCTACGACCCGTCGCCGAATGGCTACAGCACCGACGTGATCGCACCGCGCGGAGCTCGGATTGCCTACATCTCCGGGCAGGGCGGCCAAGACAGCACAGGAGCCTTGTCACCCGATTTCGCCGTCCAGGTTAAGCAGGCCTACGCAAATTTGCATGCGGCGCTCGAGGGCATCGGCGCCAGGCCGGATCAGGTGGCGAAGCTCACGGTCTTCGTGGTCGACCACGACATGTCCAAGCTCGATGTGTTGACCAGGAACGTCAAGGACATGTTCGGCGAGGCGCTGCCGGCGCAGACACTGGTTCCCGTTCCCAAGCTTGCAATCGACCCCATGCTTTTCGAGGTGGAAGCCGTGGTCATTCTGGAGTAGGGGCGAGATCGCCCCACAAACTGAAACGGGTCGAGCGCGCCGCCGACAGCCGCACATCCGGAGCCATTATACGGAAGTAGAGCCGGCCAACGGTCGGTTGAGCTTCGCGTCAGCTCAGGTCTGTCCTTCGGTTTCGCTCGAAGCAAAGCCGCCAATTTCCCGACGCATTACAGTAGGTAGTGGCTCAGCGCGTTTTCCCTTCCGGCTACCGCGGCGGTATTTGCTCTGATACTCGCGTCGCTGTTTCGCGATTTCGTAGAGTACGATACCCGAACTGGTTCCGAGGTTTAGGCTCTCGATCATCCCGAACATTGGAATTGCTACGCACATCTCGCTGCGCTCGACCGCAAGGGTGCTGATGCCCCGTTTCTCATTGCCGAACCAGACAGCGAGTTTGGTGTGCTGGGTATAATCGCCCTCGTGCAGGAAAACGCTGGTCTTTCCCATTATATGCGGCGACGTGACGACGGACACAAAGCCATGTTTTTCCAGATGGCTGAGGCAGGCGTCAGTGCTGTCGAATCGTTTCACAAACGTCCATTTGACGGCTGATACAGACGTTTCCGAAAGCGATTTCCGTTGGCGCATTTGCTGCCAGTCATCAGGAAGTGCTTTGCGTGGATCGACGATATAGACTCTTTCAACGCCGAGGGCATTTGCGTTTCGAATTACCGTTCCGATGTTCCTGATATCATTCGGATCTTCGACAACGGCTACCAAGTTCTTGCAGCGAAACGATTTGACCGCAGCCGCACGCTTGCGAACCGATACTCTGGGTTTCTGAGCCTCAAGGGTTTCCATGAGAGAGGTTCTTACCAGAGGCGCATCTGAATCCAAGGCCCGTGGCGACTCTATCGCCGCCACATCAGGAAGTCGCATAAGATAGATTATGGAACTGACGCATGGGCCAGGAACTGTAAATTGCCGCTGATTCTCATAGGCTTGAGCGCTCGTGGCGTATTGCCTTGAGCGGATAGCCAACCCTAGGCTGTCGAAATGAAGATGGCAAACAGCGGGATCGAAGCGGCGATCGAAGTGTTCGTGCATGGCTTCAGTGCCGACAGAAGCCGCACCTTTCCTTACGTGGCCCGCCGTGTTGGGCCGTTGTGGCTGATGCGCGACGCCGAGCGCAAGAATCCTCGCGACTACCGCGGCGAAGAATGGGTCGTCCATGACGTCGCCGCTCAACAGGCCGATGCCATCGTGCGGCAGCATGCACGGCCGGGCTTTGCCATTTCCGTTATGATCGCGCACGAGGATCCGGACGGGCCGACACGAACTGCCTACAAAGCTCTCGGCTACCGGCTGCTTCGGACCGAAGGCTTTTTCGTCCACCGATTGCGC
>NZ_RZQY01000673.1:0-3254 GCF_003998575.1 Mesorhizobium sp. M7A.F.Ca.CA.001.10.2.1
TCGCGGAGTCGATGCCAATTCTTTCCGCTTGAAGCAAATCCTGAACCTCCATCCTCCACACATGGAACAGTAATTTGTAAATACGTTTACTCCGGTGTGTTTTTCGGAGACCCGGTCGTTGTTCGCGCGGTCTCGGCTGCGAATCCGGCAATTTCCCGCCGGCCTTGAGGGGCGGCCCACTCTGAGACATCGACGCGCTTGCGCGTTGGTCAGCCAGCGAAACACTTCTTTTTTGAAGCCAATGGACCACTGCTCAAAAATGCAACGAACTTTTTAGCCATTCGTTCATTTATGCGTGCTTTCTAATTTAAACCATGGCCTTGAGTAGCTTCACCCGTGTTCGGCTTGTAATGGACGCCATGCGCCGGAGCACGGGCGCAAACGTCGCTACCATTTTTGCTCTGACCTTGCCGGTCGTTGTCGGCGCTGCGGGCTTCGGCGTCGAGACCTCCTATTGGTACTACAACAGCCTGAGGTTACAGGCGACGGCCGATGCAGCCGCCTATGCCGGTGCGCTCGAACAGATCTCGGGTTCCGACAAGCCGACGATCGTCGCGGCCGCGACCCAGTCCGCGGCGTCGAACGGACTGGGCTCGGGCACGATCGTCGTCAACACGCCGCCGGCCTCCGGCCCGAATACGGCGAAAAAAGCGGTCGAGGTGATCGTCGGCCAGCAGCTCGACCGGATGTTCACCCTGATCTTCACGCAAGACAAGGTCCCCGAACAGGCAAGGGCGGTGGCCGTCATTACCGATGCTTCGAGTGCTTGCATGCTCGCGCTCGATCCGTCCGCTTCGCAGGCGGCGCTGTTTTCCGGCAGCACCAGCGTCAAGCTCAACGGCTGCTCGGTCATGTCCAATTCGATCGCCTCGGACGCCATCAAGGTTCAGGGCTCGGCCGGCCTGCAGGCCGATTGCCTGATATCGGCAGGCGGTGTCTCTCTCAGCAACCCCGTCACCACCGTCTGCGCGGTCCCGATCACCCAGGCACTGCCTGCCGGCGATCCCTTTGTCGACCTGCCGGCCCCGGTGGCCGCGACCCCCTGCCAGAACGACAACAAGGCGACGCTCGGTCCAGGCACCTATTGCAGCGGCATGAACCTGAAGGGCAATGTCACGCTTTCGCCCGGCGTCTATGTCGTCCAGGGCAGTTTCAAGATAAACGCCAACGCAGCCATCACCGGCAGCGGGGTGACCATCTTCATGTCGGGCAGTTCGACCGTCAGCATGAATGGCAATGCGTCCGTGAAGCTCAGCGCGTCGACTTCGGGCACCTACTCAGGCGTTCTGTTCTACGGCGACAGGACCGGCATGATCGCATCCAGCACATTCAACGGCACAGCGGACTCGCTTTTGACCGGGGCCATCTACTTCCCCAAGCAGCAAGTGAACTATCTTGGCAACTTCTCGGGCAATGGCGGCTGCACCAGGGTCGTCGCCAATACGATCCAATGGTCCGGTAACTCAACCATCAATCAGGATTGCTCGAGCCTCGGAGTGCCCAACATTCCAGCCGCGCGGTCCGTGGCACTGTCCGAGTAGCTCCGTGGGGCGCCCATCGATGCCGATCCTTGGTGATGATTCGGGCGTTGCGGCGGTCGAGTTCGCGATGGTGCTGCCCATTCTGTGCCTGGTGCTGCTTGGTATTCTGGACGGCTGGTCCTACGTAACGAGTTCACTGTCGATGCGCGCCGGTGTGAAGACCGCCGCGAACCTGGTCATGAGCGGATCGACCGATGATGCGGCGACCCAGGCCCTTGCCATTGCGAGTTGGGAAAATCGGCCGGAAGACGGCCAGGTCACGCTAAGCCGCATCCGTATGTGCGGGGCGACGGTGGTCGACGCGTCCACCATGTGCAGTGGGCCGAAGGTGCCGGCGGTCTATGTCCAGATACAGGCATCGGGCACCTGGGTGCCGCCAATTGCCTTCGGCCCATTTGCCACTTCCACTGTAATCGGTCACCAGGAGACGATCCGTGTCCGCTAGGGTAAGCGCGTTCCGGCGGGATCGATCGGGCGGGGCCGGGCTGGAGTTCGCGCTGATCGCGCCCTTCCTTGTCATGCTGCTGTTCGGAATATTCGCCTTTGGCTGGTCGATGCACTCGGTCTCCAGTGTTCGCTATACGCTGGAGACGTCTGCGCGCTCGCTGCAGCTTAAGAACACGCTGACCCAGGCCGATATTCAATCGATCGCCACGCAGAAATTGCAGGCCTTGGGGTTCAAGGACGTGAACGTCACCATCGCCATCGACCCCGTGAGCGGCGGCTTCCGCATGGCGCATCTGACCGCGGCCTATGCCTTCGTCATCGACTTCCCCTACTTCAGTTCCTTCCCGATCAACTACGCGACAACCGTTACCGTGCCGCTGCTTGGCAGCGGCTAGGCTGCGGCCTGATAGCCTCGCGCGCTGGGGCTCTGCTTACTTGTACGCCTTGAGCGCGATCAGACCACCGAGAATGGTTATCGCCATTGAGGATCAGCGCCCACGACACAATGTTGTGTGACAGACGCCTCCGGCGACTGCGCAGGGCCCGGTCCCGCCAGCGTTTGGCCTGATCAGCCCCTGTGTTTTGTCGATCCACGTCTTTCTCCACGAGCAGAATGCGACTCATGCCGGCTGGTGTCCAGATCGGCACCGGTTTTGGCGGTCACGATGCAAGCTTGGCACTCAGCCTGCTTTTGATGGCACGGGGCTAGATAATATATTTCGTAGTGCTAATATTAAGGTGACGCTAGGTCATGTCCGACCATCCGTCGGGTGCAATGTGGGGGTTCCAATGAGAGTGGCTGTATTTTGCGCGGCTGTCGTTTTCGCTGCGGCTGGTGTCGCTGTTGCCAAGGAAAAGAAGGCGGCGGTCAGTGACGCCGCCGCTTTATGTTCCACCAACCCGTCAGCCAAGAAGTCCGCACCAAATCTGGACTGTGGTTTCACCGGAACCGCCAAATCGGGAGATAGCGGCGCAAAAGCAGAGCCGCGCCTCGGATACGACGCCAATCCGTGGATTATAACAGGCTTTTGACTTCGCATCGGCGGTTGCCGGTGAAGCGCTGAAGAGGGGCGTCTTGACCGGCGGGCGTCGCCCCCGCGACCGGAGCGTAACGGTCGGGCGCCGTCGAGAAGGAGGAAGCGCAAATGGCCGCTTATCTGATAGCGGATGTAGACGTAAAGAACGCTGCCGCGTTCGAGGAATACCGGCGGGATGTGCCAGCCACCGAGGAGCGTTATGGTGGGAGATATCTAGGTCGTGGCGGTG
>NZ_RZQY01000674.1:0-3250 GCF_003998575.1 Mesorhizobium sp. M7A.F.Ca.CA.001.10.2.1
CGGCGAGGCTATGCGCGCCCATTGCAGGGCGCCGAAGACAATATAGTCGCTGAACAGCGGCGACGCGCCGCCGATGAATGGCTGATGGAAGAGCGTCGAGCGCAATGGCTCCAGCGAGGCTCTGAAATTGCCGAGCCCGGCCTCCCTGGCGGCCATCACCTCCTCCAGCTGTTTGCCAAGACGCTGCTCCCGGCTCTGGCGGAAATAGACGGCGTTTTCCGCGTCCTGCATGGCATGGAGGTCCATGATGGCCGCGGTGGTCACGTAGGGATGAATGGTCACTTGCGACCAGCGTTCGACGAAGCGCGCCATCGCCTTGCCGCCTTCACCGCCAAACAGCGTCGGCCGGTCCGGATAGGCCTCATCGAGATAGAGCGCGATATCGAAGGAATCCGCGAGGACTGTCTCGCCGTCGCGGATCACCGGAACGGTTTTCGAAACGCCGCCCTCGACAGCAGGCACCTCGAGAAAGCGCGTCGGTACGGTTGATATGTCGAGCCCCTTGTGGGCAAGCGCCATCACCACCTTCCAACAATGCGGGCTGAACGGACGTGTGGTGTCGCGTCCGACGAGATCATAGAGCAGAATGGTCATTGGCGGCGGCGTTCCTGCGGGTTAGGTAGGCCCCGCATCGACGTGAGCCGAGGGAAGCCATGAGACAGCATTTCATGATGTTTGCGGCCTATAATCAATGGGCCAACGGTCGCATCTATGATGCCGCCGCCGAACTCGATGATGAGGAATTCAACCGCGATGTCGGCGCCTTCTTCGGCTCGATGATGGGCACGCTCAACCACCTTTTGACGGCCGACCGGATCTGGATGAAGCGCTTCACCGGCGAGGGCGACGCGCCGACGACACTGGATGCCATCCTGCATCGGGGGTTGACCGGCCTGCGGGCGGCGCGTGAAGCCGAGGACAGGAGGATCATCGATTGGGTCGGCGGCCTCAATGACAAGGCGTTGACGGGCCGCTTCACCTACATGACCGTTTCGGACATGCGCACCGTCTCGCAAAGGCTGGCGCCGGCGCTGGATCATGTCTTCAACCACCAGACCCACCATCGCGGCCAGGCGCATACGATCCTGACCATCCTGGGACGGCCAAGCCTGGGGTTGGACCTGATGCTTTTTCAGCGGACCGAGGAGGGCAGAGCTTTCGCCTGATTCGGTGCCGTCCGAAGGTCGAAGAGCTTGCGCCTACTATCGCTGCATTTTGTGCTGCAGCATTGTCTTTGCATCAGAATTAGCCGGCACACCGGATACTTGCCCGAGATTCAGGCGGCCGTCGAAGCCTCGCCCCTGATTTCGCTGTCCAGTTGGCACTGCGTCAGAGCCGCTTCCGCCATCACCCACTGCTTGAACAACTGGACCTTGCGTGCGGCAAGGCCTCTCAGCGGGGAAACAAAATACCAACCAGCCGTGTTCGGGTGGTGGACGGCGAAGGGAGCCACCAGCCTTTCGGCGCGGATGTCGCTGGCCATATAGGCACGGTTGGCCACCGCAAAGCCCATCCCGGAATTGGCTGCCTCGTAGGACATCATGCACGAGTCGAAATAGATGCTCTTGGTCTCGCTGAGCACGAAGCTGGCGCCGGCGAAACCAAGCCAGGATTGCCAATTCTGGGTGCAGGTGTCGGAATGCAGCAGGGTGAAGTGCTTGAGGTCGTCCGGTGTCACTTTCGACAGCCGCTTATCGCCGAGAACTTCGTGGAACAGCTTGCGGCTGCACACCGGTGTCAGGTCTTCGCGAAACAGCAGATCGGATTGCAGCCCGTGAAAGTGACCGTCGCCATAACGGATTTCGAGATCGAATTCCGAGGCCGTGAACTCATGCGTAGCGTAGGAGGTCGAGACCCGCATCACGATATCGGGATATTGCTGCTGGAACAGCGGCAGGCGCGGAAACAGCCAGCGTGCCGCAAAGGTCGGCAGCACCGATATTTTTAGCACATGCTCCTGCGATTGCCCGGTCGCTTCCATGCTGGCGGCGACGATTCGCTCCAGCGCCTCGCGAACGCGCGAGACATAGGTCTCGCCCTCCGGCGTCAACGACACCGCATTGCCGCCGCGCTGGAAAATCTTGAAACGAAGCTGATCCTCAAGGCTTTTCACGCGCTGGCTGACCGCTGAAGCGGTAATAAACTGTTCTTCGCCGGCACGCGTGAAATTACCGTGCCTCGCAGCACTCTCCACGATTTTAAGCGAATTGAGGTTGACCTGACTGAGCAGACGCACGGTTTCGACCTTAAGCTTGGCTTACACTAGCACCAGCATTCCTAATTTTACAGGGGTGGGTGAATTAATCGACTGTTTACCAAGTGTTGCCCCCATCCTGGAGAAGTACAATGAACGCCCATACCATTCCCGAACTGCGTTATGCGATGAGCCGCGAAGCCATTATCGGCCATGAAACCGCCTGGAAAGTGTCGAGTTTCGGTGTCGCGCAATATCTGCACGGCTATGACCCGGCACTGCTTGCAGCTATCGAGGAGGCTGCCCTGAAGCTCAAGGCCAGCCATGCCGTGCACAAGCACCTCGATCTGACCTTCATCACCGGGGCCGACCGTTTCATCCCCGAGATCAAGGAATTGCTGCATGACAAGCTGCGCCTGGAGCGGCTGTCCGACATGACGGGCACCAAGCTGGAGCCCTATCCGCTGTCGATCGTCGGCTCGACGGTCACCTTCATGAATCCCAACGACGGCGCCGTGGAGTGGCATTGCGATGGCGTTCCGGTGACCGAGCTCATTCCGCTGTCGATCAGCAATCCGCTGGTCGGCGGCCATCTCGAAATCTTCTGCGACGACTCCGAAACCGGCCGCGCCATTCTCGAAGCCGGCCGCGAGATCCCGCGCAACAGTGTCATGCGCATCGATCACAAGATGAACTACGCGACGCTCGGCCAATTCCTGGGCGTCCTGCATCGCACCGCTCCGATCCGGTTCGGCGAGCGCGTCACGCTGGTGCTCAACCAGCGCTCGGTGGCCAAACCCTATGTCGACGATAACAGAATGTTCTATCTCGCCGCCGACAACGACCACGACCGTGAGTGGGTCAGCGAACTGGCCGAAGATGTCTGGACCAATCAGCTGCCGGCCTATCGTCGGTTCGAGGCGGAGCATCCCGTGCCCACCGCCGTCGAGGCACCGGTTCCGGGCGGCGCCAGGGAATCATGGTAATGAACCATGACCCCGAAAAGTCGGAACCGGTTTTCGGACAGGATCATGGTCGAACAGCAACATAGAGTCC
>NZ_RZQY01000675.1:0-909 GCF_003998575.1 Mesorhizobium sp. M7A.F.Ca.CA.001.10.2.1
GGCATCGGCAGGCGCTTGCCGCGCAGCAAAGACAAGTGCGGCGGCGCCAAGCGACGAGCCGATGGCGCCAAGCTTCTGGCCTGGAAAGCGTTGCCGAGCAAAGGTAATAATACGGGCGGCGTCTGGGCCTTCCGAATACCCGAAGCCCTGAACGGCGCCACCGCTCTCTCCATGACCGGAGAGGTCGAACAAGACAACGGAATAGCCAGCGTCGAACAAGAGCTTCGCCCTTTGAACCAAGGCCAGCCTGTTGGCGCCGCGCCCATGTAGCAGCACAATCGCACCGCAACTGCCCTTTCGATCGGCTACCCAGCCGACAAGCTCGGGCGCATCGGCCTGGTCGAGTACGACGCGCTCGACGGAGAAGTCGCCAGGCGCTGCCAGAGCTTGCCGCGGCTGGCGAGCGACTAGTATCGTGCCGATGTGCCAGTCGAACACGCCCCCGGCAACGCCGAGTCCGACCAGCACGATGGCTAGCGAAAAGCAAAGCTTCATCGCCGGTTCATTCGCACTGATACTGGCTGAGTGCCCATTCGCCGGTCACCGACAATAGGTCCGATATCTTCCAGTCGCCGTCGACCCTCTTGAATTTCCATTCCAGCCGGTGCGGGTTGCCCGATATGACGAAGGCGACGATGACCTTGGCCTGGTCGCCGTTGATCGCCTCGAGCGTCTTCAGGCTCTTGTCGATCTCGGCCTTGTCGTAATCGGCATTGTCGAGCGCCATGTTGGGGTCGAGGCACTCGCCCTGCCCGGATTTGCGCAACGCGTCGCTCTTGTCGAGCACGGTTTTGGCCGGGTCGATGAAATGGCTTCGCTCGGCCGGATCGATCTCCAGTCCGACCTGATCGTAAAACGGCCGCACCACGGCGGTCGGCGAGCCCGGCTGGATCGGTGCGGCGGGCGCGG
>NZ_RZQY01000675.1:919-3244 GCF_003998575.1 Mesorhizobium sp. M7A.F.Ca.CA.001.10.2.1
CCGCCCGGCGCATTTGCGGGCGGTGCCCCGCTGTCGCCCGGCTGGGTGCCGGCCGGGGCGTTTGCCGGCGGCGCACCCAACAAGCCTTGCGCGGCGGCGCCGCTCAGAGCCGCCAGCAGGCACACACCCGACAGCGCCAGGAACCGGCGATGGGCCATCGCTTCACTCCGGCGTCTGGCCGGCCATGCATTCCAGCGCGCTGAGCGTCCAGTCGCTGGTCTTGGAAGCGATGTCCGATATCTTCCACTTGCCGTCGATCTTCTTGAGCGACCAGAGCATTTCACGTTTGGAATCATCGCCCTCGGAGAACAGGCTGAAGGATGCCGTGACCTGTGCGTTATCGCCATCCAGCTTCTCAGACAGTTTCAGCGTTTTCGAGACGGTTTTCTGATCGAAATCCTGGGCGTCGAGACCAGGATCGAAATCGATGCAGGCGACCTGGTCCGGGTTCGTCTTCGTTGCCTGGTCGTTCAGCTCGAACAGTTTCGTCACCGGTTCGGTGAACCGATCCCGATATTGTTCGTCGGCCTCGAACTTGACCGCCGGGACATAGAAGAACTTCACCGCGTCGGAAGCCGGTCCGGCGACGGCGGCGCCCGGCAGGGCTATCGAAAGGGCGGCAACGAGCACTGTCAGTCTCATGCAGAATCTCCGGCTTTTGATGGCTTGAGCCTATCAATACCACGCATCCTGCATATCGGCTTTTTTGCGGCTCATGAAGTCCTGCCGCGCCTTGTTTCAGCCGTCCAGCCAGACGTTCTGAAGGTCCATCTCGAATGTCTGGTGGACACCATAGTTCTTCACCTTCTTGTTCTGGTGGCTGTAGAGCTTCTGCCAGAACGGCTGAATAATGACGCCCGAATCCTGCAGGATCTGCTCGACATCCTTCATGACCTCGCGTCGTTTCTCCACGTCGATGAGCGATAGCGCCTGCTTGAGCTTGGCGTCGAAATCGGGGTTGGAATATGCCGATTCATTCCAGGCCTCGCCGGTGCGATAGCCGAGCGCCAGCACCTGGACGCCAAGCGGGCGCATGTACCAGATCGTCATCGAATAGGGATATTTCGTCCAGTCGTTCCAGAAGGTCGAACCCGGCAGCACCGTGCGCTTCACCTTGATTCCGGCATCGCGCAGCTGGCCGGCAATGGCGTCGCCGGTATTCTTCTGCCAATCGTCCTCGATGGTGATCAGCTCATGCTCGAAGTCAGCCTGTCCGGCTTCCGCCATCAGCTTCTTGGCGCCGGCGGCGTCGCGTGTCTTCTTGGGCAGCGGATAGTATTCCGGATGGATCGGGGCAACGTGGTGGTTTTCGCCAGGGGTGCCTCGCCCGGCATAGCCGAGTTGGAGGACCGCATTGTTGTCGACGGCCATTTGCAGGGCGTTGCGCACCCGCTGGTCATCATAGGGCTTGTGGGTGATGTTGGTGCGGGCAACCAGCGTCGTCGCCGTCGCCACCTCCGATTTCACCAGATCCATCTTGTCGAGAATGTCGATGAAGTCGGCGGGCGACTCGAAATTGAGGTCGATCTCACCGGATTCGAACGCGTTCACGGTGGCGTTGAAATCGGTGCCGTAGTCGATGAACTCGACGCTGTCGAGCGGCGCTTCACCACCCCACCATTTGCCATTCTCGCGACGCTTGACGACCGCCTTCTGGCCGACATCGTAGGAGACCAGTTCGAACGGTCCCGTGCCGATCGGCTTCTTGATCGGATCGGCACCGTCGGCATCGAAGTTGCGATGCACGACGAGCGCCGGATAGTCGGTGAAATTCGGGATCAGTGAAATGTCTGGTTCGCTTAGCTTCAGCTTGACCGTGTTGTCGTCGACCTTGGTGATCGCGCCATCCCTGGCCTTGCCGGTCTTTGCGTCGATCAGCGCGCCGACACGGGCGGCCATGGAATTGCCGGCGACATTCTTCTCGCACCAGCGCGTCAGATTGTGAGCGACGTCATCGGCGTTGAAGGCATCGCCGTTGTTCCATGTGATGCCCTTGCGCACATGCAGCACGTATTCGGTGGCGTCGTCATTGATATCCCAGCTTTCGAGCAGGACCGGCTCGAAGGTGAACTGCCTGGTATAGCGGACAAGCGGCTCCAGCCAGCAGCGCGAAATGTTCGCCAGCTCAACCCAGTCGTAGGTGCGCGGATCCTTCTGCCCCTTCACCGACATCGAGACGCGCAGCGTTCCGCCTTTCTTCGGCTCTTCGGCCAAGGCCCGATCCGGCACGGCAAGGCCGATCATGGCGTAGGCAAGCGCCGTCGATGCGCCGAAGGCGCTTGCCAGCGCCAGGAACTCGCGCCGATCGACACGACCCGCGCGTGC
>NZ_RZQY01000676.1:0-3229 GCF_003998575.1 Mesorhizobium sp. M7A.F.Ca.CA.001.10.2.1
ACGTAATCTTCCGGCGTCACCACTTCGACCTTCATGATCGGCTCGAGCAGCTGCACGCCAAGCTTGGGTGCGGCTTCACGGAAGCAGGCGCGGCCGGCGATTTCGAAGGCCAGAACGCTGGAGTCGACATCGTGGTAAGCGCCGTCGATCAGCGTCGCCTTGACGCCGATCATCGGGAAGCCCGCGAACGGACCCGAGGTCATGACGCTGTTGATGCCCTTTTCGACACCGGGGATGTATTCCTTCGGCACGGCGCCGCCGACGATCTTGGTCTCGAACTCGAACTCGCTGCTGTCCGGGTTCGGCTCGAAGACGATCTTGACGCGAGCGAACTGACCGGTACCGCCGGTCTGCTTCTTGTGCGTGTAGTCCTGCTCGTGCCTGCGGGTGATCGTCTCGCGATAAGCCACCTGCGGTGCGCCGACATTGGCCTCGACCTTGAACTCGCGACGCATACGGTCGACGATGATGTCCAGGTGAAGTTCGCCCATGCCGGAAATGATGGTCTGGCCGCTTTCCTCGTCGGTCTTGACACGGAAGGACGGATCCTCGGCGGCCAGGCGGTGAAGGGCGAGGCCCATCTTTTCCTGGTCGTTCTTGGTCTTCGGCTCGATGGCGATCTGGATGACCGGATCGGGGAATTCCATGCGCTCGAGAATGACCGGATGCAGCGGATCGCTCAGCGTGTCGCCGGTGGTCGTGTCCTTGAGACCGGCAAGAGCAACGATGTCGCCGGCAAAAGCCTCTTCGACGTCGGCGCGCGAGTTCGCATGCATCTGCAGCATGCGGCCGATGCGCTCTTTCTTGCCCTTCACGGTGTTGTCGACCGAGATGCCCTTGGTGAGCCTGCCCGAATAGATGCGGGCAAAGGTCAGCGAACCGACGAACGGGTCGTTCATGATCTTGAAGGCGAGCATCGACAGAGGCTCGTTGTCGTCGGCGTGACGCTCGATCTCGGCGTCGGTCTTGGCATCGACACCCTTGATGGCGGGAACATCGGCCGGCGACGGCAGATATTCGACGACGGCGTCGAGCAGCGGCTGCACGCCCTTGTTCTTAAAGGCCGAGCCACAGAACATCGGGTAGAACTTGACCGCGATGGTGCCCTTGCGGATCAGCGCGCGGATCTCGTCATTCGACGGCATCTTGCCTTCGAGGTAATTCTCAAGCGCCGTCTCGTCCATCTCGACGGCGGCCTCGATCATCTTCTCGCGGTATTCTTCGGCACGAGCCTTGAGGTCGTCCGGGATCTCGACAACATCCCAGGCAGCGCCCAGCGTCTCGTCGCGCCAGACAAGCGCGTTCATCTCGACGAGGTCGACGACGCCCTTGAACTCGGTCTCGGCGCCGATCGGCAGCTGCATGACAACGGCATGCGCACCGAGGCGCGAACCGATCATCTCGACCGAGCGGTAGAAGTCGGCGCCGATCTTGTCCATCTTGTTGCAGAAGATCATGCGCGGAACGCGGTACTTGTCGGCCTGGCGCCAGACGGTCTCGGTCTGCGGCTCAACGCCGGCATTGGCATCGAGCAGCGCGATGGCGCCGTCGAGCACGCGCAGCGAACGCTCGACTTCGATGGTGAAGTCGACGTGGCCGGGGGTGTCGATGATGTTGAAGCGGTGCATCTTGCCGTCACGAGCCTTCCAGAAGGTCGTGGTCGCGGCGGAGGTGATCGTGATGCCGCGCTCCTGCTCCTGCTCCATCCAATCCATGGTGGCAGCGCCGTCGTGGACTTCGCCGATCTTGTGCGACTTGCCCGTGTAGTAGAGGACGCGCTCGGTGGTCGTCGTCTTGCCGGCGTCAATATGCGCCATGATACCGAAATTGCGGTAGTCTTCGATTTTGTATTCGCGGGCCATCGTAGCTGCCTCTCAGTCTCGTTCGCGCTTTACCAGCGGTAGTGCGCGAAAGCGCGGTTGGCTTCAGCCATCTTGTGGGTGTCTTCACGCTTCTTGACAGCCGTGCCGCGGTTGTTGGCCGCATCCATCAGCTCGCCGGAGAGGCGGTCGACCATCGTGGTCTCATTGCGATTGCGGGCCGCAGCGATCAGCCAGCGAATGGCCAATGCCTGGCGGCGCTCGGGGCGCACGTCGACCGGAACCTGGTAGGTGGCGCCACCGACACGACGCGAACGCACTTCAACATGCGGCGCGACATTGTCGAGCGCCTGATGGAAGACGGTGACCGGCTCCTGCTTGGTCTTCGACTGAACCTGGTCGAGCGCGCCGTAGACGATGGTCTCGGCGACCGACTTCTTGCCGTCATACATGACGGCGTTCATGAACTTGGTGACGATCAGATCGCCGAACTTCGGGTCCGGATTGATCTCACGCTTTTCTGCACTGTGACGACGCGACATGGTTTTTGTCTCTCAATCTCATAACCCGACGCACCCAAGGAGCGCCAAGGCCGGAAAATCTTACTTCGGACGCCCCTTACTTCGGACGCTTGGCGCCGTACTTCGAACGGCGCTGCTTGCGGTTCTTCACACCCTGCGTGTCGAGCACGCCGCGGATGATGTGGTAGCGAACGCCCGGAAGATCCTTGACGCGGCCGCCGCGGATCATCACCACGGAGTGTTCCTGAAGGTTGTGGCCTTCGCCGGGGATGTACCCGATCACTTCAAAACCATTGGTCAGGCGGATCTTGGCCACCTTGCGCAGCGCCGAGTTCGGCTTCTTCGGCGTCGTTGTATAGACGCGCGTGCAGACGCCCCGCTTCTGCGGGTTCTGCTGCATGGCCGGGACCTTGTTGCGCTTCACCGGCGCAATGCGCGGCTTGCGGATCAGCTGGTTGACGGTAGGCATTAAACCCTCTTGTCTCTCAATTCCGTGTCTCGCCCGGTCAGGGCCGCTCAAAGCGTCATTTCCATACGCAAATTCGGGCCATAAGCCGCGCCTCGCGGTCTTGCCCGAACAAAAGGCAGAGGAAGCGGAAGCCGCTTCGTGCACGCCGGAAATGTCTTTTCGCTCGTAAAACGAACCCTGTTTGAGGCAAACTCCAAAGCGTGTCGCTTCGGAAGGGAGAGCCTCACATCGGTTCTGACTGGGCGGCTTCTACTCGTAAGACCGCGGACCGTCAAGCCCGGAGCATCAAATATTGCGCGCCGACCAAGGCTTGGCAGCCATGCGAAAACCGCATGTAATTTTCTTTCGCATTTTTGCAAGAGCGAGGAAGAAAGTGACAAGCCTTCAGGCAAAGTGAATGGGTTTGCGCTGTTGCGCGG
>NZ_RZQY01000677.1:0-3227 GCF_003998575.1 Mesorhizobium sp. M7A.F.Ca.CA.001.10.2.1
CTCTACGGCCGAGATGTGGACAAAAACGTCGGCCGAGCCGTCGTCAGGCTGAATAAAACCAAAACCTTTGGTGGCGTTGAACCATTTAACTGTGCCGGTGCTCATGACGAACCCTTTCCATGGCAAATATTCATTCGACGCCATGCGGATGCACAACGTTCGTTTGTCCCGATTTTTGATGTGGGAAGTTCGTCAAAGGCGCGCTCGAAAGCGCGGATAACAAAAGTCAGTCAAACAAATATCGACGATTTGCTTATAGGCTTCTTTTGGCGCGCTGTCAAATTTGCATAAAGCCACAGCTGCGGAATTCTCCCAAACCACCTGGCCAAAAACCTTGCATGACGGCAAATCGGACGCCAAACAGCGCGCTTGCGCCAACTTGAGAAAAGTTTTCCGGCATCCAGGAACCATCTGCGCAGACGCGCATTTATTCGGTGTCATCAGCAGTTCATGAGAGCAATCGAATAACAGTTGATGGCAAAGACGCCCCCCGCACGATAAAAGGTGCGAGGGGCGTTTTCGTTTGGATCCTATTCGTCCGGACCGGGTTCCGGCCACGTCTCCCTGGCCGCCTCGGCATACCAGTGGCGCATCGCCGGCGTTGCCAGCACGGCGTCGACATAGGCGCGCGTATCCGGCGCCAGCGTGCCGCCATAGGTGTCGAAACGGGTGACGACAGGCGCATACATGGCATCGGCCGCGGTGAAGTGGCCGAACAGGAACGGGCCGCCCTTGCCGTATTTTTCCCGGCACTGGCGCCACAGCGCCTCGATGCGGGCGCGTTGCGCCTCGCCCTCGGCGTCGAGCGGCTTGTGGGCCTTGGGCCGACGCAAATTCATCGGCCAGCCATAGCGAACCTCGCGAAAGCCGGAATGCATCTCGGTCGCAGCCGAACGCGCCAGCGCACGGGCGTCGATATCGGCCGGCCAGGGCTTTTTTTCGGGAAACAGGTCGGCGAGATATTCAAGGATGGCAAGGGTTTCCCAGACGATCTTGCCACTGTGATTCAGCACCGGCACCTGACCTGTCGGCGACACTTTCGCCAGATTGGCAAAGGTTTCAGGCGTGCGCAGCCGCACGAAACCTTCCTCGAACGGGATCTCCAGATGCCTCATCGCCAGCCATGGCCGCAGCGACCATGAGGAGAAACACTTGTTGCCGATATAGAGCGTAAATTCTGCCATTTTTCTCCCCGCACGCTCGGCCATCCAATATCCATGGTCGACGTGTGTTCACAGCCTAGCCCACCAGCCTTGCCCCAAGGCGGCGGCCGCGCGACCTGATCTGCCGTCCGGGCGACGCCTGGAACCTAACCGACGCCGGCTCGTTAGCTACCCGCAAATGAATTCCCCTGAATTCAAAAATCCCAGGAGATGCGCAAAAATGGTGAACAAGGATCAGGTTGCGGGCGTGGCCAAGCAGGTCAAAGGCTCGGTCAAGGAAGCCGCGGGCAAGGCGACCGGCAACAGGCAGACCCAGGCCGAAGGCACGGGCGACCGGATCGCCGGCAAGGTGCAGAAGGCCTATGGCGACGTCAAGGACAAGGTCAAGAAGGCGCTCTGATCCGACATCGAGAAACGCGCTTTATCGAGGGAAAGGCGGCCGCGAAGGCCGCCTTTTTCATGTGCTCCAGCCCTTGCTGAAAGCATTGGTGAAGGCAACCTCGCCATGATCGCCGGTCGCCTCGCCCAGCACCACGTCCATGCCGTCGCTGGTCACCCTGGCCAGCGCGAAGCCGCCCATATAGGCAGCCTTCGGCTTGAACAGGTCGATCCCGTCCCTGCGATAGATCAGCGGCGTTTCGTGCTGGTGGCCGTGGAAAATGCCGACGACATTGTAGCCCTTCAGCGCCGCCAGCAACGCCTGCCGGTCGGCCTCGCTCCACCAATGCGGCGCACCGGTGCCGTCATCATCGAAGTCGCTCTTGGCGGCATCCCAGCGTTCCACCGAAAAAGTGTCCCAGCCATAATGCTGGAACAGGACGACCGGACGGCCGTCCGCCGCATAGGTCGCCAGGTCCTGCTTCAGCCATGGCAGGCTGCTCTCGGCGCCGTGGCCGGTATCGCCGGCGAAACGATGCGTCTGGATCAGATGCAGGCCGCCCCAGTCCCAGGAGTAGCAGTCGGTGTCGACATCATAGTCGGTGGCCGGCACCGGCGGCTTGAAGAACACGCCGGCGCGATGGTTGACCTCGACATAGTCGCGCAGTTCGCGCCGGTACCAGTCGACATGGTGCGGCGGCCCGTTCTGGTCGAGATCATGGTTGCCGAGCCCGACATAGACCGGCATGTGCACGCGATCCGGGCCGACGCCCTGGATGTAGCGCTGGCTGAACTGGAGCAGTTGGGTGCCCTCGCTCGGCTGCGTGATCTGGCCGCCGCCATCGTCGGTGACGTCGCCGCCGACGACGAGGCCGAGCGGCGTGCCTATCTTGCCGGCGGAACGCAGGCCGGTGGCGACGCCATTGATCTCGCCCGGCCAGTCCTTGTCGCCAAGCGCATTCAGCACCGCCACGTTGCGCAGCAGCGCGGCGTCGGTCTTGCCTTCCTGCAGGCAGTTGGGACTCAAGCCGCTCGCCATCCGGCAGGCATGGACATCGGCGATGAACAGGAAGGTGGCGTCGATCGCCTGGACGCGTTGCCCGGTCTGGCCGAAGGCCGGCCGCGGCAAGGCGCCGGCCGCGGCAAATCCCGCAGCCTGTACCAGGAAGTTGCGTCGGGAAAACGATCCAGTCGAAAGGCGATTCATCATCTGCTGATTCAGCATGGACAGCAGCCGGTCGTCCAGCGCCTCTGCGCCATCATCGACATGACGCCATGGGTCTGGCATGTCTCGCTTGCGCGAGCGGAGGAGGACGAAAATGAAAGCCGCAGCTATCTGCATGATCCTGGCCGCGATGTTGTGCGCGAGCACCGCGCATGCCGCCGGTTGCGTCGATGCCAAGTCCGCCAGGAAGGGTTTCGTTCTGGCGAGACCCGGCATCCAGAGCGAATTTCGGCCCGTGGCCGGCGGGATGATGTCGGTTGCCAACACCTACGAATCGCAATCGCCCCAAACCCAATATCTGTTCGCCGGCCTGATCGAGGTGTTTCGCGACAGCGACACCGGCCGGCAGGCGATGATCCCGTTTTCCGATCTGCGAAAGCTGTTCCCGCTGAAGGCGGGGGCAAAGGCCACGATAGAGTTCGTCGAGTTGTCGCCGAACAAGCCGCCGAAGGGCACAAAGA
>NZ_RZQY01000678.1:0-3225 GCF_003998575.1 Mesorhizobium sp. M7A.F.Ca.CA.001.10.2.1
CCGCCGCCGCGATAGTCGCGGATCGCCTTGCCGAGCCTGACGCAGACTTCCTGGGCGATGTCTTCGGCATCGGCCTTCCTGCCGCACCAGCGATAGGCAGCGCGATAGACGAAGTCATAGTGCCTTTCCAGCAATGTGCTGAAGGCCCCCCTGTCTCCGCCCTTCGCCCGCCCGATCAGTTCGGCGTCGGAGGCTTCGCTTTCATCCAGCATCATCGCCATCATTTGCCTGTTGGACGAAGGCTAATGGCTAATCCTTGGGCAATGGAAAGATTTTTTTGGAAACCGCCGGATCGTGACCGCCGGCACCCCGCTTGACACATCCATATCTCGGCGGTTATACGTCAATCAATAGCCACCGGGTTATCGATCCCAATGACGAACGCTCACGATATCCTCTTCAGAACGCTCTCCGATCCGACGCGTCGTGCGATCTTCGAGCGCCTGTGCCGACAAGGCGAGCAGACGGTCGGCGCCCTGACGGCTCAGTCGGGGGTCTCCCAACCTGCGGTGTCGAAGCATCTCGGCGTACTCAGGCAGGCCGGGCTGGTGCGCGACCGCCATCAAGGACGGCAGACCCATTATAGCGCCCAGATCGCAGCACTTTCCCCGCTGACCGACTGGACGAACCAGATGAATGCGTTCTGGCAGAGCCGGTTCGACGACCTCGAAAATTTGCTCAAAAGAATGGACCAATGACCAACATTGCGACCGAAACGCGCTCCGTCGTCGTCGAACGTGAGATCCCCTATCCGCCGGAAAAAATCTGGCGCGCGCTGACCCAACCGCATCTGATCGAGGAATGGCTGATGAAGAACGACTTCAAGCCAGTTGTGGACCACCGTTTCAATCTGCGAAAGGAAACGCAAACCGACGTGAGCATTGTTGTCGACTGTCAGGTAACAGCCGTCGAGCTGAACAAGACACTGTCCTACACGTGGCAGGCCTATGGCCTCGAGAGTGTCGTCACCTGGACCCTCATGCCGACCAGCACGGGCACCCGGTTGCGTATGGAACAGTCCGGCTTCCGGCCGGATCAGGAGCAGGCGTATCGGGGCGCGACGAGTGGGTGGCGGCAGTACTTTACAAATCTGGGTCAGGTCCTGGCGCGGATGGATTGAACCCGCCGACATGCGGATCACGGGTCCGCTTCGGTCTGTTTTGACAGGAGGAGCTATTGGACAGGAACAAGTGGGTTCGGCAAATTCATCGCTGGCTGTCGATTATGTTTACGCTGACCGTTGTCGCCAACTTCGCCACCATGGCATTCGGCCAGCCTCCCGCCTGGGTAGTCTATTCGCCGCTCCTGCCGCTCTTCCTGCTGCTGTTCAGCGGCCTGTACATGTTCGTGCTGCCCTATGCCGCCAGGGGCCGCGGCGCGCAGCGTGCCGGCGGATAGGAGTGGGTAGAATGACCAAGACGCAGGGTCAGTCGACCAAAGCGGCACCGGTCCTGCTCTCGGGTGGCAACCCGCAAATCGCCAAGGGCGACGGCGACGCTCCGGTGCAGGCCTACATCGCTGCAATGCCGGGCTGGAAGCGTGGCCTCGGCGAGCGGCTCGACGCGCTCATCGAACACAACGTGCCCGACGTGCGCAAGGCCGTGCGCTGGAACTCGCCCTTCTACGGCGTCGAGGGCCAAGGCTGGTTCGTGAGTTTCCATGTCTTCACCCACTATTTGAAAGTGACCTTCTTCAGCGGCACGTCGTTGCGGCCGATTCCGCCTGGCGGCACGGCCAAGAGCAAGGATGTGCGCTGGATCGACATCCGCGAAGACGATCCGTTCGATGAGGCGAGGATGGTGGAATGGATCAAGCAGGCCGCGGCCCTGCCCGGCTGGATCCCGTAATGACCGACTATGACAGAGGAAAAAGAGCCATGAAGATCAAGCTGACCAGCGTGTATGTGGACAACCAGGAAAACGCACTGCGCTTCTACACCGACGTGCTGGGCTTCACCAAAAAGGCCGATTTCAGCAACGGGCCTTATCGCTGGCTGACCGTGGCCTCGGCTGAAGAGCCTGATGGAACCGAGCTGCAACTCGCGCTCAACGACAACCCGGCCGCCAAGGCCTATCAGGAAGCCATCTTCAAGCAGGGCCAGCCCGCGGTCATGTTCTTCACCGACGACGTCAAGGGCGACTACGAGCGCATCAAGGCGAAGGGCGGTGCGTTTATCCAGCCGCCGACCGAGGCGACCGGTTCGACCATCGCCCAGTTGAACGACAGCTGCGGCAACCTCGTTCAGATCACCCAGCTGGCGCGCTGGTAACGGCGGCGGTTGAAACGGGTCGAGACACAGGAGACACCCAATGACCCCCTCGCAACATATCGACCAAATGATCGCCGGCCTCATCGATTGGCGCGGCGATACGCTCGCCGGCATCCGCAAGACCATCCTTGCAGCCGACCCGGACATCGTCGAGGAGTGGAAGTGGATGGGCAGCCCGGTATGGTGCCTCGATGGCAACATCGTGGTCGGCAACGCCCACAAGGACAAGGTGAAGCTGACCTTTTCCCATGGCGCCAGCCTGCCGGACCCCGACAATCTGTTCAACAATGGTTTTGGCGGCAAGGTGTGGCGGGCAATCGACATGTTCGAGGGCGACAGGCTCAATGAGGGCGCTTTAAAAGAGCTCGTCCGCGCAGCGATCGATTACAATCAGGCCAAAAAGAAGAAGAAAGCGGCTGCCGGGGCGAAGCCACAGACGCAAGTCTAGGCCGCCTGGCCTGCCACCCAGCCCGACGACCATGCCCACTGGAAATTATAGCCACCCAGCCAACCCGTGACATCGACGACTTCGCCGATGAAGAACAGGCCCGGCACGGATTTCGCCTGCATCGTCTTCTGGTCCAGCCCGTTGGTGTCGACCCCACCCAGCGTCACTTCGGCGGTGCGGTAGCCCTCTGAGCCGGCAGGCTTGATGCGCCAGTCATTGACTGCGGCAGCTATGGTTTTCATCTGGGCGTCGGAAAGATCAGCAAGGTTGCCGTCGATCCCGGTGCGCTCGGCGATCGACTGCGCAAGCCGCTTCGGCAGATGATTTGCCAGCACCGTTTGTGCCGCTTGCCGCCCATTGCTTCGCTTGGCCACCCGAATGAGGTCCGCCACGTCAACTGCCGGCAGCATGGCGATGCGGATTTCATCGCCCTCGCGCCAATAGGAAGAGATCTGCAGGATAGATGGCCCGCTGACGCCACGATGCGTGAACAGCATCGCTTCGGAGA
>NZ_RZQY01000679.1:0-3224 GCF_003998575.1 Mesorhizobium sp. M7A.F.Ca.CA.001.10.2.1
CAGGCCGCCGCTGGGGAGATAGCCGACCACGAACAGACCGGCGGCTCGTGCTGCCTTTGTGCCGGTGCGGCTGTCTTCCACGGCCACCACCGACCCTGGAGCTACGGCGAGCTGCCGGCAGGCCTCGCGATAGGGCGTGGGGTCGGGCTTGCCGGCCGACACGTCGTCGAGGCTGATTGTGAGACTCATATGGTCGAGCACGCCGAGCCCATCGAGATTGGCATTGACGACTTGCCGGCCGGAATTCGAGACGCAGACCTGCGGGACGCCGCGGTCAGCCAGGGTCCGAATCGTCTCGACCGCCTCGGGGATCGGGACGGCGTTCGCCCGGTTCGCGACGTAGTGGGCATTGATAGCGGCGAGCCACTCCGCCTGGTCGAGCCCGACCGGGAGACGCGGACGCAGCATTGTCCAGACGTCGCCCATATGGATGCCGCGAAAGGCTTGGTCGGGCAGGTCGTCAAGATCGACGTTCCAGTTGCGGCAGCCGGCGAGGAGGGATTGATGATGCAACGGCTCGCTGTCGATCAGCGTTCCGTCGATGTCCCAGGCGACGGCGCGATACATCACGATGACGATCCCGCTCTGGTCGCGCCAGGAGCCGACAGGCGCGCATAAAGATCGCGATAGCGGCGATAGCCGTCGCGGTAGATGTCAGCCTTGCGCGGGTCGGGATCGAGCCGGTCGGCGAAGCTGACGAAACCGGAAACGCCCGACCAGTCGTCGGTCAGGCCGACGCCGATCGCCGCCGTCCAGGCAGCGCCGATACAAGAGCCGGGGTGCCCGGTCAGGCGTTGGACCGGCTTTTGCAGGACATCCGCGACAATCTGCATCCAGACCTTGCTGCTTGAGCCGCCGTCGGAGGCGAGATAGCGCTCGGTCCGGTGGCCCATGTCGTTGAGCACCTCGATATGATGCGCGATGGCGAAGGCATAGGCCTCGAGCAAAGCGCGCCAGACATGGCCGATATCGTGCGACAGCGTCAGCCCATCGATCACGCCACGAGCCGCTGGATCATGGATCGGCGTCTTCTCGCCGAGGAAGTAAGGCAGGACGGTGAGGCCGTCGGCACCGGCGGGACGCTCTGCCGCCAGCGCATCGAGCCGCTGGTGTACCGAAATACCATCGGCCTGTGCCGTGGCCATCTCGCCGCCGGCGAAATTGCGTACGAACCAGTTGAGGCCCGAGCCGCCGGTCGACATACAGCCATTGGGCATGAACAGGCCCGGCACCAGGTGGTAATCAAGATACATGCGGGGATCTGGCTTGATCTGATCGGTGGCGATCAGGATATCGACCGAGCCGCCGAATTTCAGGAGGACATCGCCTGCTTTGGCAACTCCGGCGCCGAGCGCGGAAGCGATCATGTCGGCCGCACCCCCGACGACAGGTGTTCCCGCCATCAGGCCGGTCTCATCCGCGGTCTTCGCCGAGACGGAACCGAGGATCTCATGCGAGGCGATCTTTCGTGGCACGGCCGAGCGCGGTATGTGGGCGAGCGCCACCAGGTCGTCGTCGATCCGGTGCGTCGAAACATCGACGAAGCCGGCCTCCAGCGCCCAGTTCTGCTCGACCGCACGTTCACCGGTGAGGCGCCAGTTGATATAGTCATAGGAGCCGAAAACGGTGGCGATGCGGCTGAACACCTCCGGCTCGTGACGCTCTATCCAGCGCAGCTTTGCGGTGACCAGCTGTTGGTTGATGCCGTTGCCGGCCTTGGCGATGAAAGCCGCCTCATCGCATTCGGTCCGCAGTTCGGCAACTTCGGCGCCACAGCGGCCGTCGCTCTGCTGGATGCTCGGTCGCAGCACCTCGCCCTGCTCGTCCAGAAGAACGACCGCCGGCAGCATGCCGGTGGTGCCGATCGCCACGATCTCTTCGGCCTTGATGCCGCTGGTCCTCAGCAGCTCCTGCACGATCTCGCGGACATTGGTCCACCATTGCGCGGGATCTTCCTCGGCCCAGCCCGCATGCTCGGAATGCAGCGTGACGGGGCGCGAGGCGAGGCCCAGCACCTGATCGGGAAGCCGGATCAGAATGCCGATCGTCGAGGTGGTGCCGATATCGAGACCGAGAACGAACGCCATGTCGAATCCATTGAAATGCCGGGAAGGGCAGGCGGGCGAACCTGTCTGCCTCGTCGTGTCCCGCTGCTCGATACCAGTCGATCATTCCGGACGCCGGCCCGCAACGATCGATATGATCACCGCGAGCCGGCGCGATGGCCGGCATCGCCGTGGAAGCCGTTCTCAGCGCAAAGTGGCGACAACGTCCATGAAGCGTTTGACCCGATCGCCGTCGACGGCGTTCCAGGTATTGCCATCGATCTTGAAATGGGTCCCGATCACGACCCCGCTCGCCAGCGAAAGGACATCGCGGACATTGTCGATGTTCACGCCGGTGTTGGCGAAGACCGGCACGTCCTTGATCGTCTCGCAGACGCTGCGCAGGTGGGACTGGTCGGCCGGCTGGCCAGTGATCGGACCGGAAACGAGGATGGCGTCGGCCATCGACGAGAACACCGCGCTCTTGGCGCGCAATTCAATAGGACGCTGGTCGAGCGAGTGTGCGAACTCTGCATTGATGTTGAAGAGAAGCTTCATGTCGTCGCGGCCAAGATTGTGCCGCAGGCGCGAGGCGGCGGCGCAATCGGGCTCCCACAGGCCCATGTCGGAAGCAAACAGGCCGGTGAAGATCTCGCGCACGAAACGGGCTCCGGTGGCAGCCCCGATCGCGACGCTGGCAGTCGGATCCCAGAGATAATTGACGCCAAACGGCACCTTCAGCTCGGGTTTCACCGCCTGGACGATCGCAGTCATGGCGGCAATACCTTCGGGCGGCGCCTTGAAGACATAGGGGCGGTCGTTCTCGTTGCCGAACATGATGGCATCGACGCCGCCGCTCTGCAGCTTGCGGATGTCGGAGAGTACGCCATCGATCAGCTTGTCGAGGCCGCCATCGGCATCATAAAGGGGCGTTCCCGGCAGGGCACCGATATGTGCCATCGAGATGACAGCCTTCTTCTTGTCGCCGAAAAATTCAAATACCATCGAGTCGTCTCCTTGGGGATAAAGTGAAAATGTTGCGCCTCAGTCGCGCGTCAGCGGCGGCGCGATGCGCAGGTCGACCTTGGCCGCGGCGAGCGCCGCGGCGATCTTGGCCGGCGGCTCGGCATCGGTGATGAGGATGTCGATGTCCGACAGTGGCGCTATCCGCACCAGCGA
>NZ_RZQY01000067.1:0-15515 GCF_003998575.1 Mesorhizobium sp. M7A.F.Ca.CA.001.10.2.1
CCTTGCCGCGGCTACGGGCAAGGTCTTCGACTGCCTGCATCAGCCGCCGGCCAATGCCTTGTCCCTGGCGGTCCGGCGCGACCGCGAACTTGCCGACATAAAGGTCCGCCGCCCTCTCAAGGGCAAAGACGCAGCCGACGATCCTGTCGCCCTGCACCGCCACGAAGCCGGTCTCCAGCCGCGCCTTGTCGCTCAGGGTGTCGGCGGTCAGATGGTGGGCCGAGGAGGGCGGGTCGACAACGCCGTCCATCGAAGCGAAAGCGCGCATGATCAATGCGAGCACATCGTCCCAACGGTCGAAATCGGTCGGGATCCGCGTGATGGAGACAGCTTCGTTCCGGTCCAAGAATTCAGCTTCTCTTGTAGCGGATGGTGTCGAAGCGCGCCGCCAGCGCATCATAGAGCAGCAGCCGGCCGACCAGCGGCTCGCCAATGCCGGTGATCAGCTTGATCGCCTCCATCGCCTGCAGCGTACCGACGACGCCGGTCAGCGCGCCAAGCACGCCGGCTTCGGCACAGGACGGCACCAGGCCCGGCGGCGGCGCCTCGGGAAACAGATCGCGATAGCTTGGGTTGGGCTTGCCGTCCCTGCCGTCTTCGAATGGCTTCAGCACCGTTACCGAACCATCGAAGCGTCCGACGGCGGCATGCACCAGCGGCTTGCCTTCGCTCGCGCAGGCATCGGCCACGGCATAGCGCGTTTCGAAATTGTCGGAACCGTCGACGACGATGTCATAGCGGGCGACGAGGGCGGGCGCATTGTCCGTGGTCAGCCGGAACGTATGCGGTTCGACTGTGGTGTTGGGATTGATGCGAGCGATTGCCGCCTTGGCGCTATCGGTCTTCAGCAGGCCGACAGTGTCGGTACCGTGAATGACCTGGCGCTGCAGGTTGGACAGCGAAACGGTGTCGTCATCGATCACGCCGAGTGTGCCGACGCCGGCGGCGGCAAGATATTCAAGCACCGGCGCGCCCAGTCCGCCAGCGCCGATGACCAGCACCCGGGCCTGTTTCAGCCTTTGCTGGCCGGCGCCGCCGATCTCCGGCAGCACGATGTGGCGGGCATAGCGTTCGATCTCGTCTGCGGTCAGGGCGGCAGTGGTCATTGCCTGATCATACAGGGACTGAAAAACCTTGTCAGGGGCCAACGCACCTGTTGATGTCGCCCAGGAACACGAGGCACAATGGTCTAGATCGTTGGCCCAACTGTCCCATGGTCGACAGTCAGGAATTGCGCGCGCCCCTGGAGACTGGAAAACAGCGCAGCATCGGTTCCTGTCATGAACGCCTGGCAGTTCAGTTCCTCCAGGATGGAGAACAGCGCCGCGCGCCGCCGGCTGTCGAGATGCGCGGCGATCTCGTCGAGCAACAGGATCGGCGTCATGCCCGACATTTCGCCGGTCAGCCTTGCGTGCGACAGCACGATGCCGACCAGCAGTGCCTTCTGCTCGCCGGTCGAGCAGAGTTCGGCCGGCATCGCCTTGGGGCGGTGTCGAACCACCAGATCCGAACGGTGCGGGCCGTCGAGGGTGCGCCCGGCGGCGCGATCGCGCTCACGGCCCCCGGCAAGCGTCCGACGGAAGCGCTCCTCGACATCGACCGCCGGCGCGGCGGCGATTTCGGCTTCCAGATCGCCCGAAAGGCCGATATCGGCCCGCGGAAATGGTCCCGTGTCGGGCAGCCTGTCGATCATGGTGGCGAGCAGCCGCACCATTTCGGCCCGCGCCGCGGCTATCGCCACACCGGTTTCGGCCATCTGCGTCTCGATAGCGTCGAACCAGCGGTCGTCCCGGGAGTTTTCGGTAAGCAGCCGGTTACGACCGCGCATAGCCTTCTCGTAGTCGATCGCACGTTGCCCGTGCCCGGGATCGATCGCCAGCACGAGCCGATCGAGAAATCGCCGGCGATCCGCGGCCGGTCCGGTGAACAACGCGTCCATGGCTGGCGTCAGCCACACCACGCGCAGCCATTCCAGCATGTCCTCGGCCGAGCGCGCCGACGCTCCGTTGATGCGCACCCGCCTGCCGCCTTCGCCGGCGGTGTCGCCGCCGGAAATGCCTGTTCCGATCTCGACCTGGCCGTCAGGTCCGTCGAGCCGGGCATGCAATGCAAAGCCGCCGTCGCCGCCCTCGCGTGCGACATCCACGTAAGGGGCGCGGCGCAAACCACGCCCCGGTGTCAAAAGGGAGATTGCTTCGAGGAGATTGGTTTTGCCGGCGCCGTTGTCGCCGGAAAAAACCACGGCACCTGGCGCCAGATCGATCGTCAGCGCCGCGTAGTTTCGGAAATTGGTAAGTGTAAGCTTACTTATGTGGTTCTGTGCCGGCAACCGCTATCCGCCTATAGAG
This sequence comes from Mesorhizobium sp. M7A.F.Ca.CA.001.10.2.1, assembly GCF_003998575.1. NCBI lineage: Bacteria > Pseudomonadati > Pseudomonadota > Alphaproteobacteria > Hyphomicrobiales > Phyllobacteriaceae > Mesorhizobium > Mesorhizobium sp. M7A.F.Ca.CA.001.10.2.1. The sequence continues at coordinate 2,349 of NZ_RZQY01000067.1, forward strand.
CGTTCCATCGTTTCACGGAAACGCAAAACCAATCTATCTCTTTGTTTTAACGCAATTCCCAAGGGAAAGCGCTATGCGCTTTTCCCGGGAAAACCGCTTCACACTTTTCCTGGAATTGCTCTAGAAGTTGCCGTAAATATCGCGCTTGCCGGTCCACAACAGGACCGAAGTGCTGACACCGTGCCGCTACACCCGCATCGGCATCAGCACATAGAGTGCGGTCTCGTCGGCCATGTCGTGGATCAGCGTCGGCGAGCCGGCGTCGGCCAGCATGAACTTGGCTTCCGTGCCGGTCAGTTGCGCGGCAACGTCGAGCAGGTACTTGGCGTTGAAGCCGATCTCGATCGGATCGGATGAATAGTCGGCGGACAGCTCTTCGGTGGCGCTGCCTGAATCGGGATTGTTGACCGCAAGTGTCACCTGACCCTCGCTGATCGACAGCTTCACCGCGCGGCCGCGTTCGGAAGAGATGGTCGAGACGCGATCGACAGCGGCGGCAAAACTCTGGCGGTCGATGATCAGCTTCTTGTCGTTGCCGGTCGGAATGACCCGCTGATAGTCGGGGAAGGTGCCGTCGATCAGCTTCGAGGTCAAAACCACGCTGCCGATCGTGAAGCGGATCTTGGTGTCCGACAGTTCGGTGGTGACCGCGACATCCGGATCGTCGACGAGCTTCTGCAGCTCGCTCACCGTCTTGCGCGGAATGATGATGCCCGGCATGCCTTCGGAACCCGCTGGCGCATCGATCTCGGCGCGCGCCAGGCGGTGGCCGTCGGTCGCTACCGAGCGCAGCTTCAACTTGCCGCCGACCTCATGCGTGTGCAGATAGATGCCGTTCAGGTAATAACGCGTCTCCTCGGTGGAGATGGCGAATTGGGTCTTCTCGATCAGGCCTTTCAGGGCAACCGAGTCGAGACGGAAGATATGCGAGAACGATCCGGCCGAGAGCTCCGGGAAGTCGGATTGCGGCAGGCACTGAAGGCGGAAGCTCGAGCGGCCAGACGTCACTGACATGGCGTTGCCGTCCTCGTCCGTCTTCAGCATCACCTCGGCGCCATCGGCAAGCTTGCGCACGATGTCGTAGAGCAGATGTGCCGGGACTGTCGTCGCCCCGCCGCGCTCCACCTTGGCGGGTGTCGCTTCGGTCACCTCGAGGTCGAGATCGGTCGCCTTCATTTCAAGGCTGGCGCCTTCGGCGCTGAGCAGCACGTTGGACAGGATCGGTATGGTGTTTCGCCGCTCGACCACGCGATGGACGTGGTTGAGCGACTTCAGGAGATTGGACCGTTCCAGGATAACACGCATGACGAAACAGGCTCGCTTGAATGAATGACGGGTCACCAGTGAGCGGCGTCCCGCGAAAGGTCTGAACAGGCTCAGAATCTGCGTAAACTGACAGGAAAAAACCAGCAAACGCAAGCCCGCGCCACCGGTTCAGGCCGGCTACGCGGGCTTTCTGGGGATAACGCGCCCGAAGTCCGCGAGCCAGTGTCGTAAAACCGAAATCCAGATCGCTTCCAGGCGGCGCCACGAGCCCGATCCAGGCCCAGCGCCGCACTGGCAAGCCATTGAATTCCGGTATTGTTCCGGCTCAGCCATCCCCGGAGGATCAGGCCTGGTCGTTGATCAACCGCCTCAGAAGCTCAAGTTCCTGCGCCAGCGTGTTGTCGTTGCCGGAAAGGTCCTCGATCTTGCGCACGGCATGCAGCACCGTGGTGTGATCGCGGCCGCCGAAACGCCGTCCGATCTCGGGTAGTGAGCGCGGCGTCATCACCTTCGACAGGTACATGGCGACCTGCCGCGGCTTGACGATGGTGCGCGTGCGCCGGTTGGACAGCAATTCGGTCTTCGACACATTGTAGTGACGCGCCACGATGCGCTGGATGTCCTCGATACGGACACGCTTCGGCTCGCCGGTGCGATAGATGTGGCCGAGAATTTCGTCGATCCGGTCGATGGTGATCTGCGGCTCGAAGGATTGACGGAACAAAAGCTGATTGAAGGCGCCTTCCAGCTCGCGTCCGCTGCCGGTCACGGTGCGGGCGACGTGATTGAGGATCTCCTCCGAAATGTCGAGCGATGCGTCGTCGCTCCTGGCCGTGGCAAGGCGCAATTTGAGCATGCCGAGGCGCATGGCGAAATCGGGCGCCGACATTTCAAGCGCGACACCGCCATTGAGGCGCGAACGGACCCGCGGTTCGAGCGATTCCAGTTCCGACGGCGGCCGGTCGGCGGCGACGACGACCTGCTTGGCGCTGTCGAGCAGCATGTTGATGAGGTGGCAGAATTCATGCTGGATCGACTTGCCCTGCAGAAACTGCATGTCGTCGATGATGAGCAGGTCGATGTCGCGCAGCTGTTCCTTGAGCGTCAGCGCGTTGTTGTCGCGGATCGCGGTGGCAAAGCGCCACATGAAATACTCGGCCGTGAGATAGACGACGCGCGACTTGGGGTTCTGCTTCAGCGATTCCGCAGCGATGGCCTGCAGCAAATGTGTCTTGCCGAGCCCGACGGTTGCGTGAAGGAAAAGCGGATTGAAGCGCACTGCGCTCGATTGCGATTCCGCTACCGCCTTGGCGGCGGCGAAGGCCACCCGGTTCGACGGTCCCTCGATGAAGGACCCGAACGTGTAGCGCGGATCGAGCGGCGACCCCAGCACGTTGTGGCGAAATTCGCTCTCGATCGGTGTGCCCGGACGCGGAGCCGGTGCGCGCTCCACCCGGCTGGGGCTGACTGTGCCGGCGGCAAGTGCCGTCTGCGTCTGCCGTGTCATCTTGCTGCGTGCTGGCGTCACCTCTGGCTCGGCCTGGCTGCGTCCCTGACGGGTTGCCGTGCGCACGACGATGTCGATCTTGAGGAGATCGGCATCCTCCTGCTTCCACAGCTCTGAAATGAGGTCGAGATAGTGGCCGTTGATCCATGAACGCAGGAAGGCGGTAGGCACGGAGATGCGGACGATGCCCTTGGAAGCCTCGGCGACCTTCATGCGGCCAAACCAGCTCGAATAGACTTCGGTTCCCAGGCGCGCCTTCAACTGGGTCTTGACCCGGTCGAATTTCTGTTCCGCGTCGCTGGACACCGCCATGTCGTTTGCTCCGATCAAAGTTCCAGGAAATGGGAGGTCGCCCGTAAGTTCCCTTTCAATGCCGCTCTGCATGATCTTTTCCTTGTCCTTCCGTACCTGTTTTCCACCGGGGATGCGCCTCCTGCATCCGGTTCCGGCGACCTAAGTCTTTGCTACGATGTCCGCTGCCGCCGCCGGCAGATGAACGTCGCCCATTATCCGCGGGAACCGGTGCCGGCCCATGGAAGCCAGTCCGCGTTGGGTATGTCAGGGCAATACAACACCGCCCGGCGAAAAGAGCGCCGGCGCGCCGTCTACCTGCCATGTCTAGTTACGCCAGTCCCCTACCGTATCGAAAAAGACAAACCAAAACCGTCCGCGGACTTGATCCGCGTTGCAAATCCCGCCAATTTAAGCTGGCCGATTCAGGCTTGGGTTAAGAGCCAGAGCCCGTCCCTTTCGATAGATCGACACTACCGAAATCGCTGTGGATAGGGCAAGGCCACGTCTAACGGATTTTTAAGGAATCTGGTTAGTGGAGGCGGGTTCGAGTGGCGTGCCGCGACGGCACATTTTAACAAAGCCATTGTGATTCAAACCCTTTTCCGGCGAATATGAAAAACCGGGCGCTGACAGAAATATTCTGAAATAATTCGCTTGACAGCGACTTCTCCCCGATCGGGCCGGTCCGGTGTGGACAAGCTGTGGATCACCATCTGTAAGTCACTGAAAGATATAAGGTATTTCTGACAGTTAAGAATCTTTAGGTCGGCCGTTTCAAGCATGCCGATCACCAGCAGGCATGCATATGCCGGCAAACTATTCCTAATTGTGAAATGCCGCATAAGACGCCGTTTCCGGACATTCTTTTTAAGTGCTTGCCGGCAAACGAAAAAACCCGGCACAAACGGCCGGGTTCGAAGAACGTCAGTCTAGGCAAGTAATGTCAGGCCGACAGTACCTTGACCCGCTGAGCCAGTCGCGACACCTTGCGGGACGCCGTGTTCTTGTGGATCACGCCCTTGGTCGCGGCACGCATCAATTCCGGCTCCGCGATCTTGAAGGCAGCCTGTGCGGCAGCCTTGTCACCGGAGGCAAGGGCCTCTTCGACCTGGCGGATATAGGTGCGGACGCGCGAGCGGCGGTTCTTGTTGATCGCTGCGCGGCGGACGATCTTGCGCGTTGCCTTTTTGGCCGAGGATGTATTGGCCATGATGCCTCTCTTCTGATCTGGTCGGCGCATGCGGGATGCCGCAGGGCGCAAAAAACAAACGGGCAGCCACGGGGCCGCCTCGGTTGGTGCGGCTTATAGTTCAGCTTTTCCGGCGCGTCAACGCTGCCCGGCCTTCTTTTTGGCGGCCAGCAGCCATCTTCTTCGCAGCCAAGGGATTGGCGTCAGCGGTTGGTGAAATTCGGCTTCCGCTTCTCGGCAAAGGCCGCCATGCCTTCCTTCTGATCGTCCAGTGCAAACAGCGAGTGAAACAGCCGGCGCTCGAACCGCAATCCCTCGGCAAGCGTCGTCTCGAAGGCGCGGTTGACAGCCTCCTTCGCCATCATCACGGATGGTAGCGAGAAAGCGGCAATCTTGGCCGCGGCCTTCAGCGCCTCCTCGACAAGCTCGCCGGCAGGCACCACCCGCGACACCAGGCCAGAACGCTCGGCCTCGGCGGCATCCATCATCCGCCCGGTCAGGCACATGTCCATCGCTTTCGACTTGCCGACGAAGCGGGTCAGCCTTTGTGACCCGCCCATGCCTGGAATGACGCCGAGGGTGATCTCGGGCTGGCCGAATTTGGCCGTGTCGGCGGCGATAATGAAATCGCACATCATCGCCAGCTCGCAGCCGCCGCCGAGTGCATAGCCCGCCACTGCCGCGATAATAGGCTTTCGCGCCCGCGTCAGTTCCTCCCAGCCGACGAAGAAGTCTTGGGCGTAGGCGTCCGCGTAGGAGATGGACTGCATCTCCTTGATATCGGCGCCGGCGGCGAAAGCCTTTTCGGAACCGGTGATGACCATGGCGCCGACACCGGGATCGGCGCTGAACCCGTTCACGGCCGCCACCACCTCGGTCAGAATCTGCGAATTCAGCGCGTTGAGCGCCTGCGGCCTGTTCAGCGTGATCAGCCCGACCTTGCCGTGCGTCTCGGTGATGATCGTCTCATAGGCCATGGCTGCTTCTCCTTGCTCACGCTCGTCTAGAGCGGTTCATCGTTTCACGGAAACGCAGAACCGCTCCATCTCTCTGTCTTGACGCAATTCCGAACGGGAAACCGTTCCCACTTTTCCTGGAATTACTCTGACTCATCGCTGACATGTCCGGCAATAAAAGGTCGATCGGCCGCTCTGCACGACACGTTCGATGTGGCCGCCGCAGCCGGGCTTGGAGCAGGCCTTGCCTTCGCGGTCGTAGACGGCGAAGGCGTGCTGGAAATAGCCCAGCGCCCCATCGGTCTGCATATAGTCCCGCAGTGAGGAGCCGCCGGCTGCGATCGCATCCGATATCACCGAACGAATGGCTTGCGCGAGGTGTTCGCTTTGGGCCTGGGCTTTCTTTCCGGGCCTGGCGATCGTGCCCGCCTCGCGCAGCGGCGACAGGCCGGCACGCCACAACGCCTCCGACACATAGATGTTGCCGAGCCCGGCGATCAGCCTCTGGTCGAGAAGCGCTGCCTTCAGCGGTGATCGCCGCCCCTTCATCAATGAGGCAAGCAGCGCACCGTCCAATGTGTTGCCGGTTGGCTCGACGCCAAGTCCAGCCAGCATCGGATGAACGTCCGGCAGCCCTTCCGCAAACAGCATGAAGCCGAAGCGGCGCGGATCATTGAAGATCACGCGGGACCGGGCACCGGCCGGAGACACGACATGGAAGACGACGTGGTCGTGATTGGAGCTCTTCGAGCGGTCGTGCCGGAAGATGCCGGGCATGTCGCTGCCATCGGCCGTCTCTATGCGGAATGAGCCCGACATGCCGAGATGGCAGATCAGCATGGGGCCGCCTTCCAGGTCCATCGTCAGATACTTGGCCCGGCGGCCGAGTGCCGTGATCGTCTTGCCGGTCAGCCGCTGCGCGAATTTCTCGGGAAATGGAAAGCGCAGATCCGGTCGGCGCGCCTCGACGCGGGCGATGGTAGCGCCTTCCAGAACCGGCTGCAGCCCGCGCCGGACGGTTTCGACCTCCGGCAATTCAGGCATGACCGCCGATCGCCGTATAGAAAGACGTGCCGTAGCGTCCGGGCGCCAGCCCGAGATGCTCGGCCACGGTCTCGCCAATGTCGGCGAATGTCGTTCTCAGTCCGATGTCGCCGCCCTTGAGACCCGGTCCAGTGCCGATCACCGGAATGCGCTCGCGCGTGTGATCGGTCCCGCCCCAGGTCGGGTCGTTGCCGTGGTCGGCCGTCAGGATGAGAAGATCGCCCTGCCGCAGCCTCGCAAATGCCTCCGGCAGCCGCAGGTCGAAGGCCTCGAGCGCGGCAGCATAGCCCGCGACATCGCGGCGGTGACCGAATTCGGTGTCGAAGTCGACGAAATTGGCGAAGACGAGGTCACCGTCGCCGGCATTATCCATCGCACCCAGAGCCTCGTCGAACATCGCCATGTTGCCTGCCGCCTTGCGCACTTGCGAAATTCCGCGATGGGCGAAGATGTCGCCGATCTTGCCGACGGCGATGACACGGCTGCCACGCGCCGTCAGCCGGTCGAGCAGGGTCGGTTCCGGCGGGGGCACGGCGTAGTCATGACGGTTGTATGTCCGCTCGAAAGTGGCGGTGGTTTCGCCGACGAATGGCCGCGCGATCACCCGTCCGATCCTCAGAGGGTCAACCAGCCTGCGCACCACCTGGCAGAATTCATAAAGCCGGTCGAGGCCGAAATGGACTTCATGCGCGGCGATTTGCAGGACCGAGTCGACCGACGTGTAGCAGATCGGCTTGCCGGTCCGGATGTGCTCCTCGCCGAAGCGCTCGATGATCTCGGTGCCCGGCGCATGGCAATTGCCGAGAATGCCCGGCACCTTGCCTTCGCGAATGATAGCCTCGGTCAGTTCGGCCGGAAAGGCCGGAACCGTATCCGGGAAATAGCCCCAGTCGAGGCGCACCGGCAGGCCGGCGATTTCCCAATGACCGGATGGTGTATCCTTGCCGCTCGAAACCTCCTGTGCGGCGCCGTGAAAGGCAGTTGGGAGCAGATCCGCCCCGCTGTTGGCAAACCCCAGTCCCGTCGCGGTTTCGGCGGCCTTGCCAAGCCCGAGCGACGCCATGTGAGGGACAAACAGCGGTCCACTGCGAAGCCCTTCGCGATCCGCACGGCCCTCCGCACAGGCCTCTGCGATGTGCGCGAATGTGTTGGCGCCGGCGTCACCGTAGCGGTCGGCGTCGGCCGCGCCGCCGATGCCGAAGGAATCCAGAACGAAGAGGAAAGCGCGCGCCATCGAGTTGTTGCCAGTTTGACCGACCAGACATAGGGTTCCGCGACTTCATTGGCAATTCGGAAACCAAACGGCAACGGCTTGGCGTGATAGTCCAGTGCACTGGGATGGGCATGGATCGAGGACAACAGACTGTGGTTCCTGTCATGAGGGTTGCGCTGAAGACTTATGCCGCTCTCATGCTGACGCTCGTCGGGCTCTGGTCCAACCCGGCGCATGCCGACTGGCGCGATGATATCGGCACGTTTCGTATCGGCATCGTTGCCGAGCCAGGCGCCGGCAATGCCGTTCCGGGGCTGGCACTGTTGACCGACGCCTACACCAAGGCCTTGGGCATGAAGGTCGAGTTTGTCGTTGCCCGCAACTATGCCGCGCTGATCGAGGCGCAGGCCGATGCCCGCATCGAATATGCGATCTATTCGGCCACCGCCTATGCGACGGCTTCGCAGCGCTGCTTATGTATCGAGCCGCTTGTCGCTCCGGTCGATTCAGACGGCGCGATCGGCATCCGCTCCGTTCTGCTGACGCGAGACGGCAAGCTGCCTGCCCTGGCGGCGATGGACCGCCATCGTATCGCCATGGCGCCTTCGGACAGCGTCGGCGGTTCTCTCCTGCCATTGGCGGCGTTGGCGGCGGAGGGCCGCAAGATCGCGGAAGATGCACAGTTTTTGGCCCGCACCGATTCGGCCGCGGCGGCCGAGACGATGCTGGTCGACGGCAAGGCCGATGGCCTGTTCGGCTGGGTGAGGGCCGCTGCCGACGGCCCGCGAGAACCGTCGGGCACGCAGGCCAGGCTGGAGGCGGCAGGGCTCTCGGTGACGGCGCTTCGGATCGTATGGACGTCGGGCCTGTTGAGATACGGCCCCCATGCGGTCCGCAGCGATCTCGACCCGGAAGCCAAGCGCAGGCTTGCCGTGTTCCTCACCAACCTCAAGTCGACGACGCCCGATATCTACGATCTCCTGGAATCGAGACATTCCGGCGGCTTCGCTCGCGTGTCGCCAAAAGATTACGAGATGGCCGCTGCTATCGTGCGCTTCGTTTCGGACCGTGAGCCGCAGCAATAGCTGGAGCGGCCCTGCGCAGGGCCTGGCTGGTTCTGTTCAACAGTCGCTGCAAGGGATCGTCACGCTTCTGCGGGGGCGCAGATAATAGGTTTCGCCCATGGTTATGTTGCTGAAAGCCGAGGTCAGTCCAAGCTTCTGTTGACTGCTCGCGCTCCACGCGATGACCGGCGTATAGCCGAGGTTGCTTTCGACGCGGATGAGAAAAGTGTTGGCGACCTTGAGCGACGCTGGGACCGTTGTCTCGGTGGTCGCGGCGGCGCCGGCGCTGGCGACACTGGCGACCAATTTGCGTGACCAAACCACCTGTGCCTTCGTCGCATCGGACGTAACCTGTATCGCCGTGATGGTGATGCTAGGGGGCGAGCGGTTGTAGGGCTGAAGGGTGACGCTGCCGATCTGCATGATGGCGTCGACATCCGCTTTGAGGACGCTTGTCTGCTGGGTAACGAGATCGGCCACCATGCTGCCGATACGACTGACCTTCTTGCTGGTCTCGATGGCTTGCGACGCTTCCATTGTGAGGAAGTACATGATCAGCAGAATTGGCATGATCAACGCGAATTCAACCGCCGCGATGCCACGGCGATCGGACCAGAATCGACTTGCTTTCCGCCAAACTCCCGTAATCATAAGATGTGCCCCCGCACGCATCATGCCCATTGCCCTTTTCTTATACCGCTCGTGCATTCCGCTCAGTTGTCGAACGGCTCGTTCTGCCAGGTCACCGATGCGAAATGCAGGGTCTTGTTGCCGCCCATCGACTGCGCCATGAGGTCGGTCATGATCGGCCACTTGTAGAAGACCCGAAGCATGTTCCTCGACTCCGCCGCACCCGCTGTCACTGAGAACGATTGGGTTGCGGTGCCTTTCGTCAGTACGACATCGCCGTTCTGGATCTTGAAGCCTGCCGTGGCCGCATCGGCGAACGATGTATATTGGCGAAGATCCACCAGCAGTTGATTGGGACAATCCTGGGAGACGATGATCTGCAGTTTCGTGCAGATCATGTCCCGCAAATTGGTTCCGGCAACGTCAGCCGCCCTCAACTGGCCGGTGCGCAGTTTGCGCGCTACATCGTCGGTGACGTTGGCCATCACCTCCTGGCCGGCAAACGAGATGCAGCTTTCCAGAATGGCAAAGACAAGCAGCGCGAAGGGGACTGAAAGGATCGCGAATTCGATTGCCGTGGCGCCGCGCCGGTCACGAAGGAAGCGGGCGAAAAACCTTGGGCGTCTCACTCTGTGGTCGCCTGCGCGACCGAATTCCTTGCTCATGTTCGATCCTGCCGATCTCTATGTGGTCTCGGAAGGAGCATTAGCGCAAACCGATTGAGGTCCGGTTTGGATGATCGTTAAAGTCGGCGCAGGCCTCTTAACCAGACAATAACCGGAACGGCAGTCGGCAACGCCACCTATCGGCTGACGCTCATCTCCGCTTCGGAAGACTTCTCCGCTTCGCTCTTGTAGGAGCTTTCGCAATAGGGCGTGCAGGACATCGTCTGGATTTCGGCACGCCGATAGATGCGCACCGACGAAGCGGCCTGCCGCACGACGGTAACCTGCTCGTCGACGATGGGACTGCCGTCGGTATCGAGCACGACCAGATTGGTGACGCCGAAGCCTTTGCCGGTGAGCACGATCGTCGAAGCGTCCTGCACCGAAGCGTCTGCGATTGCCGGGTTGCCGACCACGATGGTGTCTGCGGGACGCGAAAGTTTGACGATCTTGGCCTGGTTCATCGTGACCTCGATGCCGGCGCCGGCCATGGCGGGCGCGACGAAGCTCGAGACGGCAAGAAGCGCGGCAATCAGGATTGACGATCTCGGCTGGGCCATTGAGGCGCTCCACGCAGGCGGACTGATCAACGGAACATGAACGAGATTGGTGAACCAACGGTTAAGCATGCGATGTTGCCAATCGTGCAATGGCCGCCAAGGGCGCCCGCGACGCGCGGTCCGGTCGGGTCGCAAGCCTACCAAATCCGGTCTGGAAGGCTCAGCGATACATTAGCCCGAGGTTAACCACGCAATATGTTCGAACCGGGAAAGGAATCGGTAAGGCTGTTTCTTAAGCCGATCGAAAGAGCTTCTCCCTAGATTGGCAGCATCCGATCAACCATCACAGAAGTTGACGGAAGTGCTGTAACACGTGGAGTAGGAGCTCTCGAATGTCTAATCTCATCGCACGTTTTGTGAAGGACGAATCCGGCGCGACCGCGATCGAATATGGTCTGATCGCCGTTCTCATCGCGCTCGCCATCATCACTGGCGCCGGCACGCTCGGCAATGCGCTGAACGCCAAGTTCACCAACATCGGCAGCACCCTGAACGGCACGCCGAGCGGCAGCTGATCGGCTTATCGCCGAGCATTTAGATTGCGTTCTGGAAAAGGGCCGCCGCGTGGCGGCCCTTTTTCTATGCCGCTGGCGATATAGGTCGTCTTTCGTTCCTAGCCTCATCAATCGTTAATCGAACATGCTTAGATTGAGCCCCATGAAATCGGACAATAGGCGTGGCGCCGATGCTTGAAGCCCTGATCTTCGTCGTTTTTCCATTCTGCATGCTGTTTGCCGCGATCTCCGACATGCTGTCGATGACGATCGCCAACCGCGTGCCGGTGCTGCTCGTCGTCGTCTTCGCGCTGGTCGCGCCCCTGACAGGCATGGACTGGGCGGCCTATGGCGGACATTTCGCCGCCGGCGCCCTGGTCCTGGCCGTGACGTTCGGCCTGTTTGCAATGGGCGGCATGGGCGGCGGCGACGCCAAGCTTCTGGCCGCCACCGCAATGTGGATGGGCCTCAATATCAATCTCGTGGAGTATCTGGTCGCCTCGACAATCATCGGCGGCCTGCTGACGCTCGCGATCATCCTCTACCGGAAGTCGCTGCTTGCGGCCGTTACCGGCCAAAATCCGTTTCTGCGCCATTTCGCCGACGAGGCAAAAGGAGTCCCCTATGGCGTCGCCCTCGGCCTTGGCGGGTTGCTGACCTATCCGGATTCGCCTTTGATGGTATGGGCGCTTGCCAGGCTGGCGACTTGAGCACTATCTTATTTTTATTGTCTGTCAGCATTGCCGAAACCCCGTTCTCAACAGGGCCGGCCCGGCCATTTTGGCCGTTCAGACCACATTCCGGCTAATTTATGTAAACCTTAAATTAATCACGATCGTAAGCATTACATTAACCTTGTTTTGACGATTGCCGCTGCAAAGTCCGGCTTGGCTACGTGGTTTGCCAGGGCAAGGGTTCGGACAAATGCCAGCATCGCGATTGATAATTCTGAGCGTGGCGGTGGCCGCGGCGGGTGGCGCTGGCTATGTCGCGAAGAACATGGTGGCACCGCCGCCCCAGGTCGTCGTCGATTCCGGTCCCCAGGCCCCGGCGGTGGCACTCCAGGATGTGCTTGTGCTTTCAGGCGACGTTCCGATGGGCAACCCGATCCAAAACAACATCGCCTGGCAATCCTGGCCCGCCGACGGCGTCAACGCGAATTTCATCACCCGCACCGCCGAGCCCGAGGCACTGGACAAGCTGAAGAGTTCCGTTGCCCGTGTGGCGATGTATGCCGGAGAACCGCTGCGGCGGTCCAAGCTGATCGGCGAGGGCCAGAGCTTCATGTCGTCGATCCTGCCTTCCGGCATGCGGGCGGTCGCCACGGCCATCTCGGCCGATACGTCGGCCGGGGGCTTCATTCTTCCCAACGATTTCGTCGACGTCATCATGACCCGCAGGGCCGATGCCGCCGGCGGCGCCGCCGGCTTCAACACCGAGACCATCCTCAAGAACATCCGTGTCCTGGCCATCGACCAGACCATTCAGGAGGACGAGGAAGGCAAGAAGACCAGGGTAGGCCAGACCGCCACGCTGGAACTGACGCCCAAGCAGGCGGAGATCATCACCGTCGCCCAGCAGATGGCGGATCGCCTGACCCTGGCGTTGCGGGCGGTCGCGGACACGCAGGAAAAAAATCTGGGTGAGGCGGACTATCTCGTTTCCGGCAATGGCCGCAGAGGAACGGTGAGGCTGATCAAGTCGGGCGAAGTTTCCGAAGTGGGGGCAAGGAAATGAGGCTAGGTGGCAAACTGCCGGCAATCGTAGCCGCGGCATTCGGCCTGCTGCTCGTCGGAACGAATGTGCAAGGCAGCGTTGTCGAGGCAAAGAACGCGCAGGTCACGGCATCGACGGCCACCCAGCGCGTCAAACTCGGCCTCAACAAGTCGGTGGTCATCGACCTGCCGAGCGATGCCTACGACATTCTCGTGGCCAACCCGGCGGTTGCCGACGCGGTGACCCGCACTGCAAGGCGCATCTATCTGTTCGGCAAGTCGGTCGGCGAGACGAACATCTTTGTCTTCGGCCCGAATGGCGAGCAGATCGTCAGCCTGGACCTGGCGGTCGAACGCGACGTTGCCGGTCTTGAGGATTATATCAGACGCTTCCTGCCGACGTCGGCCATCAAGGTGGAACTTCTGAATGACAACGTCGTCCTGACTGGAACGGTCGACACGCCGCTGGACGCAAAACGCGCGGTCGACCTGGCGACGATCTTCGTTTCGGGTGGTGAAGCGACGACAGGACAATATTCGCAGACCGCAGCCGGCGGTTCGGCCCAGAGC
>NZ_RZQY01000680.1:0-3201 GCF_003998575.1 Mesorhizobium sp. M7A.F.Ca.CA.001.10.2.1
GCATTTGATGGCGACGCTGAAGGACGCCGGGCCGGACACCGCGATCGTCGAGGCGGCGAAGGCGGCGGGTGTCGGCGCCAGGGCCTTGTCCTCAATGTTCATCGGCGGGGCGCCCCGGCAAGGTCTGGTGCTGGGTTTTTCGGGGTTTTCGGACGAGGAGTTGATGGCCGCGACGGTGCGACTGGGTGGGGTGGTTCGGCAGCAAGCCCGGTGAGCCAACGAGAACCGCCTCATTGGTGCGCCGGCATCGAACTGTAGAGCCCCGTCAATTCCCATTCGCTGGCCCGGCCTTGCCGCACTGCGCCAGCACCTTGCCGATGGCCGCGCTGGAGCCCTTCAGCGGAAAGCTGATCTCGCCATATTTGGCTGAACTGACCGACACATCGCCCTTCCCGCGCAGCAGGTCGAACAGCGGATCGGCTTTCGCCAGATTGACCACGAAGTAGTTGTACATGGCCTCCAGCTGCAGTGTCTTCGTTACCGTCTTGCCGTCGGCCTTGAACGCGAACGAACCGCTGATGCCAGGTTCCAGCAGCTGGCCGGCGGCACCGAGATCGTAGCTCAGCACCGGCGTGTCGAAACAGGTGAGCATCATATGCGCATCGCCTTTCGGCCCGCCGCAGACCGAAGCCGTCAGCACGCTGCCGCCCTCGTCTTCCTCCATCTTGGCGCTCCAGCCACCGCACGACGCGGCAAACGCCGGCTGCGCGGCCTGCACGACGGCCAAGGCACCAGCGACGATGAGATGTGCAACTCTCATGACTCCCCCAATTGACTGCCTCCAGGGCATTTGCAGCGCCCGTCGGCAGCATATAGGAAAAAGCGATCCGATGGCATTGCCCGTTGCGGCAGCCGGTCCTGTTTCGTGGAGAGTTGGATTGAGAGCCTGCGTTCGCCTGTGTCTGTCCTTTGCCGCCCTGCTTGCCTCGCCGCTCACCGCTCGTGCCGAGTGGAAGCCGGTCGAGAAAATCGAGCCCTACGCGATCTCGGGCCGGTCCGGCGCCGAACTCTACCGCTCGATCGGCGAGAAAGGGCCAAAGCTCGGCATTGCCCGCGCCATCGCCTACACCAATTTCAAGCTGACCTGGGGGTTAAGGGACTACAAGCCCAAGGGCAAGGACTGCGTGCTGACGGCCGGGCGGCCGAAGCTGATCGTCACCTACACCTTGCCAAAACCTTCCGGCTCCCTGCCGCCCGCCGTCCAGAAGAACTGGGAAACCTTCATCGCCGGCGTCGCCGCCCATGAGAAGGTGCATGGCGCCAGCATGGTCCAGATGGTCCACGACATCCAAGCCGCGACGAACGGCCTGACCGTCGCCGACGATCCCAAATGCAGCAAGACAAGGGCCGAGGTGGTGAAGCGGCTTGACGCGATCTCGAAGGCGCGGGTGCTGGCAAGCCGCGATTTCGACCGCGTCGAATTCGGCGATGGCGGCAATTTACAGAAACTGGTTTTTTCGCTCGTGACCGGCCCCTGACTGGCGCGGACCGCAGTCCGAAGTTGGCGGCAGTGCTATCTTCGACCGCTGGCGCCGGCCGCTTCGCCCAGCTCACCGCGTTTCCGCACTCGCCCTCAGCTCCGCCCGCTTCTCGTCCGAGACGACGGCCAGATCCAGCACCTTCTGCAATTCGGCGGCATGGCGGAAGGACGGTTCGGCCTGCACGCCGGATCGCACCGCGTCAGTGAAACGCTGGTAGTTGGTCGGCACCGTGCCGGCGTCGAGCTCTTCCCATATGGCGTTCTCGACGTTTTCGCCGATGCAGGCCTTGAGCGTCGAACCATCCAGATTGTGCACCACTTCGATGCCGCCCTTCTCGCCATAGATGCGCAGGCGCAGCTCGTTGAGATGGCCAGTCGCCCAGCGGCTGGCATGCACCACGCCGAAGGCGCCGTTGGAAAAGTCCAGCGTCATGGCGAAGCTGTCATTGGCGTCTAGCCCGTAGTCGCCGATGCGGTTGCCGGGCGCCTTGTCGAAGGCGCGCAGCCGGCAGAAGACATGGTCGATGTCGACGGCTGCGCCATAGCTGGCGAAATCGAGGATGTGGATGCCGACATCGCCAAGCACGCCATTGGAGCCGTGGCCGCGTGACAGGCGCCACAGCCATTTCGGATCGGTGCGCCAGTCGCCCCAGAATTTCGACACCAGCCAGCTTTGCAGGTAGGACGCCTCGACATGCCTGACGGTGCCGATCTCGCCCGCCTGCACCATCTGGCGGGCCTTCTGCAGCGCCGGCACATTGCGATAGGTGAGGTTCACCATGTTGACGATGCCGGCGGCCTCGGCGGCGTCGGCCATCTCGGTCGCCTTGCCATAGTTTTCGGCCAGCGGCTTCTCGCACAGCACCGGCTTGCCGGCGGCGACCAGCGCCATGGTGGTCGGGTGGTGGATGCGGTCCGGCGTGACATTGGCCACCGCGTCGAACTCACCCCATGTCAGCGCCTCATCCAGCGCGGTAAAGCGGTTGGGAATGTCAAAACTGTCGGCGAACTCGCCGACCCGTGCCGGATCGACATCGACCGCGCCGACGATGTCGACGCCGTCGATGGCGGTGAAGCGCCGCGCATGTTCCTGCGCCATCCAGCCGGTGCCGAGTATCAAAAGCCGCATTCTTTGCTCCTTGGGGTGAGATGCCGGGATCCCCCCGGCCGACGCCCTCAAATAGCGCGTATGATGCCGCCGTCGACCCGGATGTTCTGGCCGGTGATGTAGCCGGCGCCTTCGGACGCCAGGAAGGCGATGGTCGCGGCGATTTCTTCCGAGGTGCCGTAGCGCTGCATCGGCACACTGTCGCGGCGTTCTTCTGTGGCCGGCAGGCTGTCGATCCAGCCGGGCAGCACGTTGTTCATGCGCACATTGTCGGCGGCGTAGGTGTTGGCGAAGATCTTGGTGTAGGCGGCAAGCCCGGCACGGAACACCGCGGACGTCGGGAACATCGGGCTCGGCTCGACCACCCAGGCCGTCGAGATGTTGATGATGGCCCCACCCTTCTGCTTGACCATCTGCGGCGCCACGATGCGCACCGGACGGATGACGTTCAGCAGATAGACATCCATGCCGGTGTGCCATTGCTCGTCGGTGATTTCGAGGATCGGCGCACGCGGCCCGTGGCCGCCGCTGTTGACCAGCACGTCGATGCGGCCAAAACGTTCGAGCGTCAGGTCGACGAGACGCTGCAGATCTTCATTGGATTGGTTGGAGC
>NZ_RZQY01000681.1:0-3200 GCF_003998575.1 Mesorhizobium sp. M7A.F.Ca.CA.001.10.2.1
CGCTCGACATGATCGTTCGTTCGCTGCGCGCCGGACATCCCGCTTCGATCGCGATCGGTCTGGTCGCACGCGAAATGCCGGATCCGTTGGGCACTGAATTCGGCATCGTCTCCGATGAGATCACCTTTGGTCTCAGCATCGAGCAGGCCGTGCGGAAGCTTTCGCAGCGCGTCGGCTTCGAGGGGCTTCAGCTGCTGTCGGTATCGCTGTCGATTCAGGCCAAGACGGGCGGCAATTTGACCGAAATTCTGGCCAATCTTTCCTCCGTTCTGCGTGAACGGCAGAAATTGCGAATGAAAATTAGGGCGCTTTCGGCCGAAGGTCGCGTCTCCGCGTGGATCATCTCCTTGTTTCCTATTGTGATGTTCCTCACGCTTCAAATCCTTGCCCCATCCTATTACGGAGCCGTTTGGAGCAACCCGCTCGTCTTCCCGATATTTATGCTTTTTGGGTTGTGGGCGCTGCTTGGCGACTTCATCATGTACCGGATGGTTACTTTCGATTTCTGACTGGGAGCGACGAAAGAATTGTTTTCGAACATTCAGGATCTGGGTTTCTTGGTGTCTATCGTCGTCTTCGCGGCGGCGGTGTCCCTTTTCCTGTTCGGTGCGTTAGTCTTTCTGCCAGCTCTGCAAACCCGTAAGCTTGTCGCGCAGAGCCTGATGGGTGAAGGAATCGCAGACCGTCGATCCATGCTCGGGCAAGACCAGCTTGCCAAGATTTCGGCGCAACGGCCGGTCGATGCCTACTTCAAGTCGATCGAGAAGGAGCGGGAAGAGCCAAACGCCTTGGAAGCGAAGCTGTTTCGCGCCGGCTTTTATCAATCAAGCGCACCGCTGATTTATACGCTGTGCCGCCTTGTCGCGGTCTGCGTCGGCTTTCTGGCAATGTATGCACTCCTGTCGCGGGCTCTGCCGTCGCACCTGCCGGGTTTCATTACCCTTGCAGGTTCTGCCCTGTTCGGCCTGGCCTGCATCGTGCTTCCCGCCATTCTGCTCGACCGTTTCGAGAACGGCCAGAAACAGATCTATCGCCGAGCTTTCCCCGACTTCATGGACATGATGATCACCTGCGCCGATGCCGGCATGAGCCTGGAGGGGGCAGTCGAACGCGTCAGTCATGAGATGGCTGGCACCCACAAATGGCTGGGAATACAGCTGTCGATCATGAATTTGCAGTTGCGTGCCGGCAAGCCGTTGCGGGAGGCATTGCGCGAACTCGCCGATCGTATCGGGCTTGACGAAGCCAGGGCACTGGCTGTCCTGTTTAGGCAATCGGAAGAACTCGGCACCAGTCTCACCGATGCATTGCGTGTCTATAGCGCCGAGATGCGCGGGCAACGAATTCTGAGTGCAGAGGAACGCGCCAACTCTCTGCCGGTGAAGATGATGATTCCGTTGGGGCTGTGTATCTTCCCTGTGGTTATGATGGTTATCATGCTGCCGGTGATCATCCGCATGAGGGGCATTATCTTCTAGTTGCGTGTATGATCTGATTCTAATATGAGGTCCGAGACCCTTGGGGGAATCTATATGAAGAGGGCTAACGCGGCGGCAGCCTGTCTGTTGATAATGCTTGCCGGCTGCCAGACGGCGGACATAACCGACGGGGTCGTGCGCACCAACGAACCATCGAAAGGCGACGTGACGTCTTTTGGCGACGCTTTCGATGGGCTGAAGACGGTCAGCGATGTCGAATATTACGCCTCGGACCAGGCCGTCGCCGAGGCCAAGAACCAGTTCCGTGCCGAGAATTACGGCAATGCCGGCGCGCTGTTCTTCAAGGCGACGCAACTGGCGCCCAATGATGGCAACGCCTGGATGGGACTTGCCGCCTGCACCGACCGGATCCGCCGCTTCGACCTGTCCGACAAGGCCTATGCCAAGGCGTTCAAGCTGGTCGGCGCGACGCCTGAATATTACAACAATGTCGGCTATTCCTACCTGCTGCGCGGCAAGCTGCAGGATGCGCGCTCGAATTTTCTCAAGGCTTACGAATTGGCGCCCAACGACCCGACCGTCGCCAACAATCTGAAGCTTTTGTCGTCAAGCGTGCAGAACGTCGAGCGCTAGCATGCTGCTCGTCGAAGCGCTGCTGCTGAAGGTGCTCGCCATCCCTCTGCTGGCAAGGATTGGCTGGCTCGACTTCAAGACGCAGAAGATTTCCAATCGCGACGTGCTGCTGCTGCTCTGCCTGGGGGCCGGGGGCTTGCTGCTGCTGTCGCTCCAGTCAGGCTCGTGGTGGGACATGGGGCTGAGCGCTCTCGCCGGACTTCTGCTGTTCGTCGCGCTCTTGCCCTTCTGGGTCTTGCGCAAGATCGGCGCCGGCGATGTCAAGCTGCTGGCAGTCGTGCCATTCCTGATCAGCGGCAGCGCTCTCGCAGTGTTTTCAGTGCTGCTTCTGGTTTTCGCTTTGGCAACCGCGGTCATCGTGAAAAACCCGTTCATGCTGCCCGCGGGTGCTTTTCGGCTTGTCGTCCAGCATCTGGACCGCAAGGGCGTGGTGCCGTTCGGCGTGCCGATCTCGCTGGCCGCGATCTGTACGCTGGCGTTCCTGATCTACAGGAGTTTGACGGTCGCGAGCAGCTCTGGAATCCTCAACCAGCTCAACTGACCCTGTCATCTCACGCGGCTGAATTCGTCGCGCGGGAGATTTGACGGAGCATCAAACGAAAAACCCGCCTGTGCGGCGGGTCACTGGCGCAAATCAGCACCATAGGCAAAAATGTACCATAGCTGAGTGCAGGGAGTCAAGAAAAAATTCCTATCTTGAAGCGCTGCCTGCGCCGCGGCGCTCCGTTCAATCCCGCAGCAGGTCGAACATCAGCTTGAAGAAGCGGTCCGCGTCGACCTCATGGGCGATGCGGGCATTGTCCTTTTCACCGCGCTCGCCCCAGTAATCGGCGATGGTCGCGCCGAAGGCGTAGGTGCCGGACAGATCGACGCCGATATGGGCAGGGCGCGTGCGCACCAATGTCGGATCGATGGCCAGCGCCAGCGCCAAGGGATCGTGCATGGCGCCGCCGACGCCCATCGAGTTGCGGTGCAGCTTCTCGTAGAACAGCAGCCAGTCGTTGACGAGCCGTCCGAGCGGCGTGTCGATGGTCGCGAGCTCGGCATATTGCGGCGCCTCGATCAGCACCTGCATGGTGACGTCGAGGCCCACCATCAGGATCGGCACGCCGCTGTCCAGAACCTGTC
>NZ_RZQY01000682.1:0-3198 GCF_003998575.1 Mesorhizobium sp. M7A.F.Ca.CA.001.10.2.1
AAATTCATTCTCCGCCGGTTCGGTCTCGCTGCCGGCATTGAGCGATGCGCCCTGCTTACGCGGATAGGGGTCGATGGCGAGCCCGAAATACTGTTCGGCGAGTGCCCCGACATCGATCGTGTCACCGGAAAATGTCTCTGGACTGTCAGGGCCTTCCGCATCGAGCAGGATCTCGCCGCCACCATCGAAGCCCTGCCGTCCGAGCTTGGAATCCTCGGGCAGCAGCAGCGCTTCGACCGGTTCGTCGATATGTGCTTCGACAGGCTCGAGCGTGACGATGCAGGCCTGAGTGATGTCGGCCTCGACGCGGCCGCTGATCTTCACGCCATTGCGCTTCCATGACGCGACCAGAAGCTCGGCGCGATAGGATTCGACCGAAATCAGCCCGTGCTCCTCGGCCAGTGCCGCACGCTGTGCGGCATCGGCCTCGATAACCAGCGGCAGGCCCTTCTGCGGCAGGCGCGTAATGTTGGCGCGGAAGGAGACCGGGCTTTGCGGGTCAACATGCTTCATTGTTCAACCTCCTTGGCGGCGGGAAAGGTCAGCGTGCCGGAGACAATCGATTCGGATGGCTGCGCGGCCAGATGACTGCGCGCGTCGGTAACATAGTTGGCCAGCAGCGATGCTTCCGCCCAGGCGCCCGTGTCGGGCCGGACATTGCGGGCAAGAGCCGCGGTCAGCCCGTCATGGTCGTTTCTTTCCAGGGCATCATCATAGGCAGCGGTACGGCCATAAAACATCTTTGCCAGTTTTTTCATGCGTTTGGGCACGCCAACGTCGCCAATGCCCAATTCCCGCAACGAATGGTCGACGTCAAGGAAGAACTCGTCGATCAGCACCTGGGCGACCTCTTGCGCCGCACCGCTCTCCCCGCGCAACCTGTGCTGGAACAGGAACATGTGCAGCGACAGCATCTCGAAACGGCCAAGCGGCGTATCTGGCACATTCCAGTGGGAATAAAACACAGTCTGCCGCGCCGCCGCCACGATTTGTGCGTAAAGCGCCTCGGTGATAGCGCGGTTGGCGTAGCGTTCGCGGCCAAAAAAGCGCTGGAACATTGGGGATGGTCTCCTGGGGACCGTTTGTTGAAGTGGGCTTGTTGCATCGGCAAGCAAGCTGGTTTACCGGTTTCGCGGCCCAGCGCAAGTTGCGGCCAGCTAATGGAGTTGTTGTTGCGCGCGCTGAATTTCAAGTCGACCTTCTCGTCCAGGCCCGCCGGCGCGATCTCGCTGCTGATGATCGTTTCGGCACTGTCCGCCTGCCACACCTCCAAGATGATGGGCGATCTCAGCCCGAGCGAGACGCTGACGCAAGGTTACGTCATAGACCAGCAGGCAATCGACCTGGTGCCGGTCGGTTCGAGCCGCGAGCAGGTGCTTCTGGCGCTCGGCACGCCGTCGACGACCGCGACCTTCGACAACGAGGCATTCTATTACATTTCGCAGACGCGCAAGCGCTACGTCGCCTTCGACAAGCCACGGCTCATTGACCAGCATGTGCTGGCTGTCTATTTCGGCGCCGATGGCCGTGTCACCCAGATCGCCAATTACGGGAAGAAGGATGGCAAGATGTTCGACTTCATCTCGCGCACCACACCGACCGGCGGCAAGGACCAGAACTTCCTCAGCCAGGTCATCAACGGTGCCAGCAAGCTGGCGCCCGGCAGTCCCGGCGGCGGCGTGTAGTTCCCTTCGGCTTCCATTCCCGGAAGCCTCGTCATCTCAGGCGACCAAAAACCCGCGGGAGCGATCCTGCGGGTTTTTGTTATGGGTCACCAGTCAGGGCACGGCCACTGGCATGCTGCAGTGGCCACCACTGAAAACACGACGCTGGGCCCGGCATAAGGTGCCAGCGCACGCATTGCGAAGACCGGGCGAAAGCGAGCGCTGAAGGATAGTTTGGCTTTGCCTCAACAAAAAACCCGCGGGATCGCTCCCGCGGGTTTTTTCGGGCTGAAGCCTTGATCAGCCGTGCGCGAGCACGGCCAGCAGCAAGAGCGCGACGATGTTGGTGATCTTGATCGCCGGGTTGACGGCCGGGCCAGCGGTGTCCTTGTAGGGATCGCCGACCGTGTCGCCTGTCACCGAAGCCTTGTGCGCCTCGGAACCCTTGAGATGCTTGACGCCGTCCTTGTCGACAAAGCCGTCTTCGAAGGACTTCTTGGCGTTGTCCCAGGCACCGCCGCCAGAGGTCATCGAGATGGCGACGAACAGGCCATTGACGATGACGCCGAGCAACGAGGCACCCAGCGCTGCAAAGGCGGACGCCTTCGAGCCCGAGATCAACAGCACGCCGAAATAGACCACGAGCGGTGCCAGCACCGGCAGCAGCGACGGGATGATCATCTCGCGGATCGCCGCCTTGGTCAGCAGATCGACCGCGCGTGCGTAGTTCGGCTTCGAGGTGCCGGCCATGATGCCCGGATCCTCGCGGAACTGCTTGCGCACTTCCTCAACGATGGCGCCCGCCGCGCGGCCGACGGCCGTCATGGCGATGCCGCCGAACAGATATGGGATCAAGCCGCCGAAGATCAGGCCGGCGACGACGTAGGGGTTGGAGAGATCGAAGGAGATCTCGCCCATGCCCTGGAAGTAGGGATATTTGTCGCCATTGGCGGCAAAGAACTTCAGGTCGTTCGAGTAGGCGGCAAACAGCACCAGTGCGCCGAGACCGGCCGAACCGATGGCGTAGCCCTTGGTCACCGCCTTGGTGGTGTTGCCGACCGCGTCGAGCGCGTCGGTGGACTGGCGCACTTCCTTGGGCAGGCCGGCCATTTCGGCAATGCCGCCGGCATTGTCGGTGACCGGGCCGAAGGCGTCGAGCGCAACGATCATGCCGGCAAGACCGAGCATCGTCGTGACCGCGATCGCCGTACCGAAGAGGCCGGCAAGCTGATAGGTCGAGATGATGCCGCCGACGATGACGATCGCCGGCAGCGCCGTCGATTCCAGCGAGACCGCAAGGCCCTGGATGACGTTGGTGCCGTGACCGGTGACCGACGCCTGAGCGATGGAGTTGACCGGGCGCTTGTTGGTGCCGGTGTAGTACTCGGTGATGACGACGATGAGACCGGTCACCACGAGGCCGATCAGGCCGCATATGAACAGGTTCTTGCCGGTGATGACCATGCCGGCGACTGTGCCGATCTCGCCCCAGCCGAGCGTCACCTGTGTGGCGACGCCGAGGCCGACGATGGAC
>NZ_RZQY01000683.1:0-3193 GCF_003998575.1 Mesorhizobium sp. M7A.F.Ca.CA.001.10.2.1
GCCGCAGGCAAGATTGGCGCTGTGGCTCGGCATCGTGCTTCAGATCGCCGCCGGCGTGCTGGTCATCGCAGGATTGTGGACGGCACTCGCGGCCGCGGTGCTGCTGGTGTTCCTGATCGTTGCCACGCCGATGTTCCACAATTTTTGGGACCATCAGGGCCCGGATCGTGCGTCCCGCATCAATGGCTTCGTCGGCAATGTCGCCCTGAGCGGTGGCTTTCTGACCCTGATCGCGCAATCCGTTTGACGCACAGTTGCATGCCGACTGCGGCCTCTGGTGCCGAC
Organism: Mesorhizobium sp. M7A.F.Ca.CA.001.10.2.1; assembly: GCF_003998575.1. Classification (NCBI taxonomy): domain Bacteria; kingdom Pseudomonadati; phylum Pseudomonadota; class Alphaproteobacteria; order Hyphomicrobiales; family Phyllobacteriaceae; genus Mesorhizobium; species Mesorhizobium sp. M7A.F.Ca.CA.001.10.2.1. The sequence continues at coordinate 286 of NZ_RZQY01000683.1, forward strand.
GGCTCGATCATAAAATCGGAACCAATCGAGGCGTTGACGCATTTCACACCTGCATGCCCAGCATCCAGGATGGAATATGAAAATCGCCCATGTCGCGCCGCTTTATGAATCGGTGCCGCCAAGGCTCTATGGCGGCACCGAGCGCATCGTCTCGTATCTAACCGAAGCGCTGGTCGATCTGGGCCATGAGGTGACGCTGTTCGCCAGTGGCGACAGCCAGACTTCCGCGACGCTGGTAGCCAGCCGGGAACGCGCGCTGCGCCTCGATCCGCGTCCGCTCAAATCCGAGATCGCTGCGCATCTTTCGATGCTTGCTCAGGTGAGGGACCGGGCGTCGGAGTTCGATGTCATCCACTTCCACCTCAGCCATTTCCTGCACTTTTCCTTCTTCGAGGATCTCGCCGACCGCACGGTGACGACGCCGCATGGCAGGCTGGATTATGTGGACCTGGCGCCGGCCTATGAACGGTTTCCGCGTTTTCCCCTGATTTCCATTTCGCACAGCCAGAAGGCGGGCCTTGCCAAGGCCAATTGGCTGGCGACGATCCATCACGGGCTGCCGACCACTCTCTACGAACCGACTTTCGAGACGACGGCGGAAGAACCCTACCTTGCCTTCCTCGGCCGGTTCTCACGCGACAAGCGCCCGGACCGCGCCATCGAGATCGCCTTGCGGTCGGGGCTCAAGCTGAAGCTTGCGGCAAAGATCGGCGACGACGACCGCGCCTATTTCCACGAGGTGGTCGAACCGTTGATCGACGGCGATCGCATCGTCTATGTCGGCGAGATCGAGGAGGACCAGAAGGCGGAATTTCTCGGCAAGGCGGCCGGCCTGCTGTTCCCGATCGACTGGCCGGAGCCGTTCGCGCTCGCCGCCATCGAGGCCATGGCCTGCGGTACGCCGGTGATCGCCTGGAATTGCGGTGCGCTGCCCGAGATCATCGATCAAGGCGTGACCGGTTTCATCGCTGACACGCTGGATGGAGCGGTCGCCGCGGTGCCTGCTTTGCTGCAGCTCGACAGGCGCAAGGTGAGGGCCGTTTTTGAAAAGCGTTTTTCCGCTCGAAGAATGGCCGGCGACTATCTGGCCGCCTATGCGGGCCTGATCGGCGTCCCGAGCGCGGCGAAGGCGTCTTGAGCAGCGACGTGCTCGAGCCACGGCAACGAAACAACAGGGATCTTTGACGAATGGCCCAACTCGATGAGCGCCAGCTCGATCCTGCGGTTGCGCTTGCATCGCTCGACGCCACCGCACCTCGCGAGCCGCATCGGCTGTTTGCGCTCAAACAGGGCGATTGCTTCGCGGTTGCCGACGCCTATGGCGACATACGTGGAGCCGGCGACGGTTTCTTTCGCGACGACACACGGGTTCTTTCCGAGTTCCGGCTGACCGTCGGCGGCAGGCAGACATCGCTGCTCGGCGCCTCGCTCAGCCAGGACAATGTGCTGTTCACCACCAATTTGACCAATCTGCCGATACAGAGCGCCGGCGGACGCGACATCCCGCAGGGAGCCATCCACATCGAACGCGTCAGGCTGCTCTGGCAGGACAGGCTGTTCGAACGCATCACGCTTTCCAATTACAGCCGGGAACATTCGACGATCAACGTTTCCCTGCACTATTCCGCCGATTTCCGCGACATGTTCGAAGTGCGTGGCTCGACACGGCTGAAGCGCGGGCTGGCCCATGCCGCCGAAACAGACGCGACGTCGGTCCTGCTGCGCTATGACGGGCTCGATGGCCTGGCCCGCCTCTCTGCGATATCGTTCTCGCAGGCGCCGGACCAACTGACAGCCAACCGTGCCGATTTCCTGATCGCCGTGACCAAGCGCAGCAGGAAGGTGCTCTATGTCGAGGTCGGTCCCGAGGTGGCCGACAAGCCCGACCGCGACCGGTTCCGCGCCGCTGCCGCACGCGCCCGCTTTGGCATGCGGGCCAAACGTCGCCATGGCGCGACGGTGCGCAGCTCGGGCCGTGTCTTCAACGATTGGGTCGAGCGCGCCCGCGCCGATGTCGCGCTGCTGACCACCGAACTGGCGACCGGCCCCTATCCCTATGCCGGCATCCCCTGGTTCTCGACGGCGTTCGGTCGTGACGGCGTCATCTCGGCGCTGCAGATGCTGTGGCTCAATCCCGGGCTGGCGCGGGGCGTGTTGGCCTTTCTGGCCCAGCATCAGGCGACCGAGACATCGCCGTTCAGCGATTCGCAGCCGGGCAAGATCATGCACGAGACCCGCAAAGGCGAAATGGTGGCGCTGCGGGAGCTTCCCTTCGGCCGCTACTACGGTGGCGTCGATACGACACCGCTCTACATCTATCTTGCTTGCGCCTACGCCGATCGTACCGGTGACATGGCATTCATCGACGGCCTGTGGCCTTCGCTGTGCGCGGCGGCCGAATGGACGGAGGAGGCGGGCCGGGAGACCGGATTCGTGACTTACCAGCGAGCGGCCGAGTCCGGCCTCGCAAACCAGGGATGGAAGGACAGTTTCGATTCGGTCTTCCATGCCGATGGCCGCATTCCCAAGGGCCCGATAGCCCTGGTCGAAGTGCAGGGCTATGTCTTTGCCGCCTTCCGCGGGCTGGCCAAGCTTGCCCGCCGCCGTGGCGAGGACGACAAAGCCGATCACTGGGAGGACCGCGCCGAGGCGATGCGGGTGGCGGTGGAACGCGATTTCTGGCTTGACGATCTCGGCTTCTATGCCCTTGCGATCGACGGTGCCGGCGAGCCCTGCAAGGTGCGGACCTCGAATGCCGGGCATCTGCTCTTTGTCGGATTGCCTGAGCCGGCGCGGGCCCAGATGGTCGCCGACCAGCTGCTTTCCGCCTCCTTCCATTCCGGCTGGGGGCTGAGGACGCTTGCCGACGATGCGGTGTTCTTTAACCCGATGTCGTACCACAATGGCT
>NZ_RZQY01000684.1:0-3185 GCF_003998575.1 Mesorhizobium sp. M7A.F.Ca.CA.001.10.2.1
AAGGATGTTGAAGGATCAGCAAAATAGATCTTCTTTCGATTCGACAAACTATGCGGACGAGGCGTCAGTCAATTCTAGGATGTAACCAATGCCTCGGATGGTCTTGATCCGTGGCGTTGCACCTGATCTGGTCAGATGTCCCCGTAAACGATAAATTCCGACTTCAAGCGCGTTGGCAGACACGTCGTCGTTGAATGAATAGAGGTGATCTTCCAATTGCGCACGGGGCACGATGCGGCCTGCCCGGTTAAGCAGGTGCTCTAGAACACAGAGTTCGCGACGTGCGATCATCATTGGGTGCCCATCAACGAAAACCTGGCGGGCGACCGGATCAAAGTCGAGATTGCCAAATACGAGCCTCAGGTCGGTCATCTGTGTCGCCCGGCGCAGAATGGCTCTCATTCTGGCAATAAGCTCATCGGTAGAGATGGGTTTGAGCAGAAAGTCGTCCGCACCACCGTTGAAGATCGCAATTCGCTTATCGAGATCGTTAAGGCTGCTCATAATGACGGCAGGAACTGAATGCCCGTGGGTCCTCAACTGCCTCAGCCAACCCAAGCCATCGCCATCTGGCAGAGCCAATTCCAGCAGGAGAATTTCATAGCTGGCGCAAGAAAATGCACTCGAAGCCAGTTCCAGAGTACCAACGACATCAACGACGAAGCCGCCATCCCCGAGCGCAAGTCGCATGGCGCGCGCAAGATCCGCATGATGATCCACGAGCAGCGTTCGCATTTCATCTCCTCTCGAAGAGGGACGGCCCATCGAACGCGTCACCGGCGGCCATCTGATCGGAGCACACGGCGCGCAACTCGTCGCAGCTCTCGGAACTGGTCCGAGTCGGAGGGACATGCAAGTCGCTCGGTGGCAATAGGCGCGGGTGAGGACCAACTGACGGGCTCAAATACGCCGGTCGGCGAACCCACGAGGCCAGCAACCCGCGTGCGATTTCTCGTTGCATCATCTCTCCTACGTGCAGCCCCTGCGCTCGCAAGGCAGCGTCGCGGCTCAGAGCCCGATTCCCACAGAGGGTAGGGTTAGCTTTCGAGAAACTGATTGAACAAATCGATTATTTGGATCGAATGCATCCACGGTATGGATGCAGCGCACCATCTTCAACGACTGCGGCGTCCTGATGCACTGTTGTGTCTGTCGTGCTCTGCTTTTTTCGCTGTCCTTCAAGGCTGGCGAGCCTGGTGGAACCTGCGCGTCATTGGCTTGGTAGCTTGAATGCTCAACAACGGAGCGCCCTGCGCAAAGCCGCTCTCATTTCCAAAAAGCCTTGCAATCTGGTTGGAGCACTTCGCGCTCGACACCAAAATAGGCGAGGAAAACTGACGTCTGACAGGGATGTACATGCAACAGCCGATTTGCGGCACCAGCAAACGACCGCGTTCAGGCTGAAGATCGACGACCAACGGCTCCTCGATTTCCGCACCGACCGCTTTTACAAGCTCTTCCTGTGCGGGCGGATGCCGGCAAACAGCAGCACAGGGTCAGCGAAACCGGGAGCGGGCCTGCTTGATCGCCATGATCACATTGCCGCTGTCGCGCGTGCGGAGCGGAATGCAATCGGTCCAGCCGGCGGCAATCCGGTCAGCACTATCGTCTGCACGAAGCTCCCTGACGAAGACGTGCCCGAATGCGCTCAACAAAGCCGGGCGGCGGATCTTTCCAATCGCCGAAGGTGCGGGCTGGCACCGAGCGGCGAACTGCGAACTCATTCCTGCCCGGCGGCGCTGGCCGCCGCGAGCGTCGATGCGGACCCAGCCGCCCCGAATCCTCCCACAACACGATGAGCGCGTCGCGGACATCGCTGCCGTAACAGCGGCTGCGGCTCTTGCCCGCAGACGGCCTCTGCTCACGACGGTTCATAAGACGGATCGCGCGCTTGCGAATAATAGCCGGTTACCGCCTCGAACTCATCCAGAATGCGCCGCTTGTCAACGCCGCAATAAAGCTCCACGATCGCCGCTTCACCGTGTCGCCATGCTGAGCCGCGCCATCCTTCCCCCGAACCGGAATGGCACGACCTGTCCATCCCCTTTGGAACAGGACACTATTGGTAACATTTTGCTTGAGGCAATGCGGCTCGTTGCCTTCCTTTTCGCTGACCGGAAGGGTACCGGAAGTCGTCTATCGCATCTTACCCGCTGAAAGCGGCAACACCTCGACCTCAATCGCAGATCATAGGAAATAGACGATCGCGTCGGGGCCTCAGCATCGGTTCACCGGGTTTCCGTCATCGACTGAAGCGAATTGCCCCATCGACCGTCACCGGGTGGGCCGCGATACGTCGCCGTATATGATTAGCGAGCGCACGTAGCGGAGCCATAGCTCTCCACCCAGCCATGTTCCCCTAGTTGGAAAATGTCCGGCGGACCAGAGGTGCTGTCGTCAGCTTTTCCTGAATAGCGGCCAAGGCAATCCCTACCAGTCCATCACCACCTTGCCGGAACTGCCGCTCTTCATCGCATCGAAACCGATCTGAAAATCGTCGATGCCGATGCGGTGGGTGATCAGGCCGGAGACATCCAGCGGGCCCTGCACCAGCGCGATCATCTTGTACCAGGTCTCGAACATCTCGCGGCCATAGATGCCCTTGAGATGCAGCATCTTGAAAATGACCTTGTTCCAGTCGATCTCGAAGCCGGTCGGCGCGATGCCTAAAATGGCGATCTTGCCGCCATTGTTCATGGCATCGATCATGTCGCGGAAAGCGGGGGCGGCGCCTGACATTTCGAGCCCGACGTCGAACCCCTCGGTCATGCCGAGCACCGGCATGACGTCGCGCAGCTTCTCCTTCGAGGCGTCGACGACATGCTGGACGCCGAGTTTCTTGGCTAGCGCCAGCCGCACCGGGTTGATGTCAGTGATGACCACTTTGCGCGCGCCGACGCATTGGGCGACGAGCGCGCCCATGATGCCGATCGGCCCGGCGCCAGTCACCAGCACGTCCTCGCCGACCAGATCGAAGGACAATGCGGTGTGGACGGCATTGCCCAAGGGATCGAAGATCGCGGCAATCTCATCGGGCACATCGTCGGGGATCGGCACAACATTGTGCTGCGGGATCGCCAGATACTCGCCGAAGGCGCCTGGACGGTTGACGCCGACGCCGAGTGTGTTGCGGCACAGATGCCCTCGCCCGGCGCGACAGTTGCGGCAATGGCCGCAGACGATGT
>NZ_RZQY01000685.1:0-3178 GCF_003998575.1 Mesorhizobium sp. M7A.F.Ca.CA.001.10.2.1
GGGTTCGATCGCCGGCGGAGCAGACTTATCCGCGGTCGCCGTCAGGCCGTCAGGCTTGTTCCCCGGCATTTCCCGGCAATTCGCGGCCAGGCGACCGGGCTCGCACAGGCTTGCCGCGGTCAACACGCCTACAGCGTCCGTGCTGGTGACCAGCTTCATCGCCAGCATGTCGTCGAGGGCGATCTGGTGGATTTCGCTGGCCGGGGTGCCCTTCATCGTTTCGAGCATGCTTTGTTCGATGCCCATCTGTTTCAGGTAGGCCGCCAGCTTTTTCTCAACCGCCTTGCTCATCTCGTAGGTCTTGTAGCTGCCGGCGTTCTTGCGGCTGACGATCTTTGTGTTGAGGATCTTCTTCTTGCCTCCCACGACGCGATAGGTGGTCCGGTATTGCAATTTCGTACGGATGTAGGTCGTGGTGATCTGATGGACGCCGAGATAGGCCCATTCGCCGGCCACCCGCCTGATACCGCCGGCAAACATCAGAGGACAGGCGGAATTGCACATGGCGCCATAGTCGATGACATCGCCGAAGTAGCGGGCGTCACGGCCCTGGCAGCCCTTCGCATCGGGCTGGCAGCTGGAAAACACCGTCTTGCCGATGGCGATATCGAACTTGTTCTTGCGGATCAGCCGGCCAAGCGTCAGCGCCGCCTCGACATTGCCGCCGGGAGAATCGACGACAACAGGCAGTTTCCGCCCACCAAGCGTCTTCAGCATGCGTTTGAAGAGTGCCGGCGTGCCGGCTTCTATCGAGCCCTCGGCCGATATCCATTCCGGGCAGATCGGCTCGCACCCCGGTGCGTTGCTGCGAACGATGCCGAACCGCATCGTCGGCCCAAGATCCGGCGCCGCATCCGCCGCAAAGGCTCCCGGGCCTGCGGCAAGCAATGCGAGCAGCCAGGTCAGAGCCAGCGGCCACAATGCCCGACGATGGAAAAACCGCCTTGGAACCATTTGAAAAAAGCCCCTCGATGCAACCTATACTAGTCGAGGCCCGGAGCCTTGCAACAGGGTTCGGCCGACTGGGCCGCAACCGATAGCCTCGCAAAAGAAAAGGGCGGCCCGAAGACCGCCCTTTTCTTGTCGATCCGGCGAATGCCGGGCTCGATTATTCCTTGATGGTGACGACGATGCCGGCACCGACGGTGCGGCCGCCTTCACGGATAGCGAAGCGCAGCTTCTCTTCCATGGCGATCGGCACGATCAGCTCGACATCGACCGTGATGTTGTCGCCCGGCATCACCATTTCGGTGCCTTCCGGCAGCGACACGATGCCGGTCACGTCGGTCGTGCGGAAGTAGAACTGCGGACGGTAGTTGGTGAAGAACGGCGTGTGACGGCCACCTTCATCCTTGGTCAGGATGTAGGCTTCGGCCACGAACTTCTTGTGCGGCTTCACCGTGCCCGGCTTGGCCAGAACCTGGCCGCGCTCGACACCTTCACGATCAACGCCGCGCAGCAGCGCGCCGATGTTGTCGCCGGCCTGGCCCTGATCGAGCAGCTTGCGGAACATCTCGACGCCCGTGCAGGTCGTCTTGGTCGTCGGACGGATGCCGATGATCTCCAGCTCCTCGCCGACCTTGACCACGCCGCGCTCGACGCGGCCGGTCACGACCGTGCCGCGGCCCGAGATCGAGAACACGTCTTCGATCGGCATCAGGAACGGCTTGTCGAGCGGACGAACCGGCGTCGGAATGTAGGCATCGACCGCAGCCATCAGCTCGCGGATCGCGTCTTCACCGATCTTCTTGTCGGAATCTTCCAGCGCAGCCAGAGCCGAACCCTTGACGATCGGAATGTCGTCGCCGGGGAACTCGTTCTTGGTCAGAAGCTCGCGAACCTCGAGCTCGACCAGTTCGAGCAGCTCGGCGTCGTCGACCTGGTCGACCTTGTTCAGGAACACCACGATCGACGGCACGCCGACCTGACGGGCCAGCAGGATGTGCTCGCGGGTCTGCGGCATCGGGCCGTCGGCAGCCGACACGACCAGGATCGCGCCGTCCATCTGCGCGGCACCGGTGATCATGTTCTTCACATAGTCGGCGTGGCCGGGGCAGTCGACGTGAGCGTAGTGGCGGGCAGCCGTCTCGTATTCGACGTGCGCCGTCGAGATCGTGATGCCGCGCGCCTTTTCCTCAGGGGCGGCGTCGATCTGGTCGTAGCGCTTGTATTCGCCAAAATACTTGGTGATCGCCGCCGTCAGCGACGTCTTGCCATGGTCGACGTGGCCAATCGTGCCGATGTTCACGTGAGGCTTGTTACGCTCGAATTTACCTTTTGCCATTGTCTCTTTCCTTGGACGGCCCGGATCTTCAGTTCGGTCGAAGACCTTCAGTTCAGTCGAATGCGGGGCGATTAGCGACAAAGGCCAAAAAACACAAGCGTCTTTTGGCCGGGTGCCGTCTCACTCAGTCCGAACCATCGATCCGATTGCGGGATGAGACGCAGATATAGGAAGGCGAACCGTCAAATGGAATGGGCGTTGCATACTGGATCCGAAGCCGAGGATCGGGCGCTTGTCGATATGGCGAATATCTGGTTTGCTCAGCCGATACAGGTCATTCATATCGCTAGCGCGATGGCTGGGCGGATCGTTCGTTCCCGTGCCGATTGAGGGGCAACTTTCATGGAAGATCTGATCGACCGAATCTACGAAGCCGCATTCGTGCCAGAGCTGTGGCCGGTGGTGCTTGACGGCTTGAGCACGATGTCGGGATCGGTAGGCGGCGCCTTGCTGGTCGCCAGCGAGGCTCATCCGCCGCGGTTTGCGGCATCGGCATCGATTATGGATGCGCTGATTGAATTCTCTTCCGACGCGTGGCGAAACAACGATCGTCCGTTGCGCTGGAAGCCTAGTGTCGATGGGTTTCTTCGCGACGTCGAACTCTTCAGTCCGGACGAATTGGAAACCGATCCGATGAGACACGAATTGATCAGGTACGGATTGGGCTGGCAAACCGGCATGGTCATACCGATGACCAATGGCGAGGTCGTGATCTACAGTGTGGAGCGTCGTCTGCAGGACGGTCCGCATGACCCAACCTCCATCGCCTCGCTCAACGTCCTTCGCCCGCATCTTGCCCGCGCCGGGCTTGTTGCGGCAAGGCTTGGCCTGGAGCGGGCGTTGGCCACCGTATCGGCCCTGCAGAGCGTTGGGCTTCCTGCCGCAGTCATGTCG
>NZ_RZQY01000686.1:0-3174 GCF_003998575.1 Mesorhizobium sp. M7A.F.Ca.CA.001.10.2.1
GCATGGTAGCCGCCGCGCAAGAAGCCGCCATCGCGCTTGAGCAGCGGCAGTTCGTCGCCAAGCGCCTGCGTCAGATGCTGGGCCAGCGCCTGGGGCAGAGCATGGATGGCGGCCAATGCCGCCGCAAGTTCCGGGGGCAGGGCGGTGGCGGCAAAGATTTCGGCGATCGCGCCTGCTGCCTCGAAGCCGGCGCGCAGCGCGCCAAGGTCGCGCGGCCCACCCCGGTTGAGCGCCAGCCTCGACAGTGCGCGCGGCATGTCGGCAACGCTCTTCAGGCTCGACCGCACCGCTTGGCAGAGCCGCGTTTCGGAACGGAAGAACGACACCGAATCCAGCCTGGCGCCGATGGCCGCGGGATCGGTCAGCGGCGCCATCAGCCGGTCGGCGAGCAGCCTTGCGCCGCCGCCGGTCACCGTGCGGTCGATCGCCTTGAACAGCGACCCTTCGCGGCTGCCCGACAGTGTGCGCAGCAGTTCCAGATTGCCGCGTGTCGCCGGATCGATGAACAGGGTCGAGCCCTGCTCTTCGCGCTCGGGCCGCGACAGCGGCGGGCGCTCGGCCTTCTGCGTCTTCTCGACATAGGCGATGGCGCCGGAGATCGCCGACAGTTCGGCGCGCGAAAAGGCGCCAAAGCTATCCGGTGTCGCCACATCGAAGAAGCGGGCGATGCGTCCCGTGGCCGATGCCGAATCAAACAGCGACGGCGGCTGCGGGCTGGCGACGCGGCCGAGCACGTCGAACACCGGCTTCAACTCCGGATCGTGGAACACCGGCTCGGCGACGATCAGCTCGCGCGGATCGACTCGGAAGATGTCGGCCAGCAGCCGGTCGGCGGTGGTATCGGTGACGCGGAAGGCGCCGGTCGAGATGTCGATCCAGGCCAGCGCGAAACTGTGATCGGCTCCGCCCTTCACCCGCCCCAGCGCCATCAGGAAACTCGATTCCGAGGGCGCCAGCAATTTGTCCTCGGTGATGGTGCCCGGTGTCACCAGCCGCACGACGTCGCGGCGCACCACCGATTTGCCGCCGCGTTTCTTGGCCTCGGCCGGATCCTCGATCTGTTCGCAGACGGCGACGCGGAAACCCTGGCCGATCAGCTTTTGCAGATAGTCGTCGGCGGCATGCACCGGCACCCCGCACATCGGGATGTCGAGCCCTTGATACTTGCCGCGCTTGGTCAGCACGATGCCGAGCGCCCGGCTCGCCTTCTCGGCATCGTCGAAGAACAGCTCGTAGAAATCGCCCATGCGATAGAACAGCAGCGAATCGGGGTTCGCCGCCTTGATCTCGATAAATTGCTCGATCATCGGCGTGGCGCCGGCGTGGACGGTCGGCGCCGGCGTCATCGCCTCGGGGGCGTCTGGCTCGTTCGGGCTGTGCATGTTCATGCGCGGCACGCTAGCAGATGTGATGATGCGGTTTAATGCCGGCGCTTCGAAAAACGGGGGACGACGGGACGGCAGCTTGTCCGCAATTGCCGATGCGGACCGCGATTCCAGCGCGCGGGCGGTTTACACGCGGCGGCGCGTGGTCTTAATTCGGACCGAAACAAAGCACCCGCTTCAAGGAGGTGCTGCACCGGTGAGGAAATCAAGAACATCATGGCCAGGAAAACCGAGAACAGCGGTCCGTCCGTCAGTGCGCAGGAAGCGCTCGAATTCCACGCCATGGGTCGGCCGGGCAAGCTGGAGGTCGTCGCCACCAAGCCGATGGCGACGCAACGCGACCTCAGCCTCGCCTATTCGCCTGGTGTCGCGGTTCCGGTCCTGGCCATCGCCGAAGACCCCTCGCGCGCCTTCGACTACACGACGCGCGGCAACATGGTCGCCGTCATCTCCAACGGCACGGCCATCCTCGGTCTAGGCAATCTCGGCGCGCTGGCCTCCAAGCCGGTGATGGAGGGCAAGGCGGTGCTGTTCAAGCGCTTCGCCGATGTCGATTCCATCGACCTCGAGGTCGACACCGAGGACGCCGACGAATTCATCAACTGCGTGCGGTTCCTCGGGCCCTCTTTCGGCGGCATCAACCTCGAGGACATCAAGGCGCCGGAGTGCTTCATCATCGAGCAGCGCCTGCGCGAATTGATGGACATTCCCGTCTTTCACGACGACCAGCACGGCACCGCGATCATCTCGGCCGCCGGCCTGATCAACGCGCTGGAGATCACCGGTCGCGACATGAAGACCACAAAAATGGTCTGCAACGGCGCTGGTGCGGCCGGCATCGCCTGCATCGAGCTGATGAAGGCGATGGGCTTTGCGCCGGAAAACATCATCCTGTGCGACACGAAGGGCGTCGTTTTCCAAGGCCGCACCGAAGGCATGAACCAGTGGAAATCGGCGCATGCGGTCAAGACCGAGGCGCGCAGCCTCGCCGAGGCACTCGATGGCGCCGACGTCTTCCTCGGCCTCTCCGCCAAGGGCGCGCTGACCACTGCCATGGTGCAGTCGATGGCCAAGAACCCGATCATCTTCGCCATGGCCAATCCCGACCCGGAAATCACGCCGGAGGAGGTCGCCGAGATCCGCACCGACGCCATCATGGCCACCGGGCGTTCTGATTATCCCAACCAGGTCAACAACGTGCTCGGCTTTCCCTACATCTTCCGCGGCGCGCTTGATGTCAGGGCAACCACCATCAATGACGACATGAAGATCGCCGCCGCGCAGGCGCTGGCGGCATTGGCGCGCCAGGATGTGCCCGACGATGTCGCCGCCGCTTATCAGGGCAACCGGCCGAAATTCGGCCCCAACTACATCATCCCGGTGCCGTTCGACCCGCGCCTGATCTCGGCCATCCCGATCGCGGTCGCCAAGGCGGCGATGGACTCAGGCGTCGCCCGCAAGCCGATCCTCGATCTCGACCGTTACGCGCAGGAGCTGTCGGCCCGCCGCGACCCGATCGCCTCGACCCTGCAGCGCATCTACGACCGCGTGCGCCGCCAGCCCAAGCGCATCGTTTTCGCCGAGGGCGAGGAGGAGCAGGTCATGCGCGCCGCCGTCTCCTATGTGAACCAGCGGCTCGGCACCGCCATCCTGCTCGGACGCGACGACGTCATCAAGGAGAACGCCAAGCACGCCGGCATCGACCTCAACAAGCAAGGCATCGAGATCATCAATGCAAGGCTGTCGCGCCGCAACGGCATCTACACCGACTATCTCTACGAGCGCATGC
>NZ_RZQY01000687.1:0-3169 GCF_003998575.1 Mesorhizobium sp. M7A.F.Ca.CA.001.10.2.1
GGCCTATATATCTCAATATAATCAATGAAATAATCTACAGAGAAAGTTGCACCCCAGCGCTTCTTGCCGATCTGGAGAATTTGCTGTAGACCTCGCCTCAGGCCCAATTGGTCGAACCAGTTTGCGAAAAAAGGCTGGGAACGCCTTGGGGAGGAACCTTTGTGTCGCCTTTTGGCGATGCATGTCGCAGGCGAACCATAGAGACGATTTGGGAAGGACAGACCATGCATCTTTCGACGCACAACTGGATGCGCGCGGAACCCTTGGAGACGACGCTCAAGCGCATCAAGAAATTCGGCTATGAGTCGATCGAGATTTCCGGCGAGCCCGAGCAGTACAAGACCAAGGAGACCCGGGCGCTGCTGAAGGAGCATGGTATTCGCTGCTGGGGCGCGGTGACCCTGATGCTGGGCGAGCGCAACCTTGCCGCCAGGAACCAGGGCCAGCGCGAGCGTTCCGTTCAGTATGTCAAGGACGTGCTGACCATGGTCAGCGAACTCGATGGCGAGATCATCACGCTGGTTCCGGCCACCGTCGGCAAGGTGGTGCCTGACGGGACCGAAGAAGAGGAATGGAAGTGGGTCGTCGACGCCACCCGTGAATGCTTCACCCACGCCAAGAAGGTCGGCGTCAAGATCGCTGTCGAACCCCTCAACCGCTTCGAGACCTATCTGTTCAATCGCGGCGCCCAGGCACTGGCGCTGGCTGACGCGGTCAGCCCCGAATGCGGCGTGTGCCTCGACGCTTACCACATCCACATGGAAGAATTTAACGTCCATGACGCGATCCGGCAGGTCGGAAAGCGCCTGTTCGACTTCCACGTCGCCGACAACAACCGGTTTGCCGCCGGCCTCGGCCAGATCGACTGGCCGAAGATCGTCGCCACCTTGCGCGAGATCGGCTACGACGGCGCGCTGACCAATGAGTTCGTCGCGCCCGTCGACCGGACGCCGGCAGCCCCCTATCCCGACATGGTCGAGCGCAATCCGGTCGACATCTCGCCCGAGCAGCTGAAGTTCATCCAGGACCACGGCTCCAGCGTGCTCACCGAGAAATTCTACACCGACCAGATGCGCATCAACGCCGAAACGTTGCTGCCGCTGATCAAGTAGCCGACTGCCTCTGGGAAATTCGCCCTTCCGCCCTGACCGGCGGCGGGGCTGGGGAAGAATATGCGTATCAAGTCCGTCCAAGCCTGGTGGATCCGCGTTCCGATCGAAGCCGCTCGGCAGCACCGCAGCGACTTCGGTCAGGTGACGACCTTCGACGCCGCCATCCTGCGCATCGAAACCGATGACGGGCTGGTCGGCTGGGGCGAAGGCAAGAACGCCGCCGGCAGTGCCGGCAGCTACGGTGCACTCGTCCACATGCTGAACCATGAGGTCGGGCCTCAGCTGGTCGGCCGCGATCCGGCGGATATCGGCGTCATATGGGAGATGCTCTACAATGGCGTGCGCCACGACAGCGCCGCGCGCGGCGGCCACGCCATGCCGCAACTGGCGCGGCGCGGCATGAGCATCGCTGCCATCAGCGCCGTCGACATCGCGCTGTGGGACATTCTTGGCAAATCGCTTGGCGTTCCGGTCTGGCGGCTGCTGGGCGGCCGCAAGCTCGATCGCATGCCGGCTTACGCGTCCGGCGGCTGGGCGGCTGCCGACGCCATCGGCGAGCAGTTGAAATCCTACATCGCCAAGGGCGGTTTCAGGGCACTGAAGATGCGGGTTGGCGCCATGGATGGCGCGGCGCACATTTCGGCCGGCCGCGTGCGGGCCGCACGGCAGGCGCTCGGCCCCGATGTCGAACTGATGGTCGACGCGCACGGCACCTACACGGTGGCCGAGGCCAAGCGCTTCATCCACCTTGTCAACGATCTGGACCTCGCCTGGTTCGAGGAACCTATCATCGCCGACGACAAGCCCGGCATGGCTGAAGTGCGGGCGTCAGGTGCCGTCCCGATCGCCACCGGCGAAAGCGAGGCGACACGCTATGCCTTCCGCGATCTCGCGGTGCTGAAAGCCGCCGATATTTTCCAGCCGGATCCCGCCTTCTGCGGCGGTATCAGCGAGGCGATGAAGATCGGCACCATCGCCAGCGCCTTCAATCTGCGCTTTGCGCCGCATCTGTGGGCCGGCGCGCCCTGTTTTTTCGCAGGCTTGCATGTCTGCGCCGCCTCGCCGTCGAGTTTTACCGTCGAATATTCGCTCGGCGCCAACCCGATGATCCACGATCTGGTCGAAGAGACTGTCGAAGCCAGGGACGGCATGATAGCGATCCCGGAAAAACCGGGTCTGGGATTCACCATTTCGGAGCGATTCCTGGAGGCGCACGCGCAGCGCGGTTGACGATGAAAGAAAAGAACCTCCTCGCGGAACTCGCTGCCTACCTGTTCTCCCATTCGGACAAGGAGAGCGGCCGTACGCCTTCGGAACGCGAACTGGCGGAGCATTTCGCTGTCAGCCGCGGCCAGATCCGCGAGGCGCTGGCCATCCTTGAGGCCATGCGCATCGTTGAGCGCCGGGCCAAGTCCGGCATCTACATCGACACCAAGCAGGCCAGCGTGGAGGCCATGGCGCTCTTTGCCCGCGCGGGCCTGCCGCTCGACCCGATCCAGATCTACGAAACGGTCGAACTGCGCAAGATCCACGAGATCAAGGCGGCCGAACTTGCCTGTTCGCGCGCCACAGAGGAGAATTTCGAGCGGCTGCGCGAGATACTGAAAGCTTCGGAAGAGCGCATTGCCGCCGGCGAAGGGCTTGCCAGGGAAGACCGTGAATTCCACCTCGAGATCGTGCGCGCCACCAAGAACAGCGTCTTCCACAATGTCTGCAGCGTCTACTATATGATGGGCGAGCAGCGCCTGCCGATCTATTTCAACGACCCCGAGCGCAACGTGCGCTCGCATGCCGAGCATATCCAGATCTATGAGGCGCTGCTGCGCCGCGATGGCAATCTCGCCCAGGCGCTGATGAGCGCCCATTTGCAAGGGGCTGAGAGCTACTGGAAAGGCCTGATCGAGGGCCATGGCGAGGAACCTCAAAGCCCGGCGCTCGAAAAAGCTTGACCGACATGACCCGAATCCTCACCACCCACGCCCTGCACCCGCGCGCCTCGGCCATGCTGGCCGGCGCCGGAGAACTCGTCGTCGCCTCCGCCATCGATCCGGCCACGC
>NZ_RZQY01000688.1:0-3155 GCF_003998575.1 Mesorhizobium sp. M7A.F.Ca.CA.001.10.2.1
TGTGTATAAGAGACAGACGCTGTCCGCCTCCAGCCGTGCGTCCAGCGTGAATCCGGCCTCCAGGCCCGGCAGCATCGGCGTTTCCCTTGCTTTTCTTGGTTTGCTCAACACATGAAGGCTAGAGCGGCGGCAAGGGGGCTGCAAGTGAATCATTGCGCCCTCACGGTTTGGTGCGCCGATTCGACATTTAACGATTTCTTCGGCGGACTTGCATTTCGTCGCGCAATTGCCGATATGGAAAGCGGGAGGTTGGTGGTGGACGATCCACTCGCCAACCGGGTCAGGTCCGGAAGGAAGCAGCCCTAACGAGCCCGGAACGGGTCATTGTTCCAGCCTCCCACCTCATCGGCCCCTCTCGCGACATTGACGACGCATTGCAGCGCGGGCGAGACTATGCGCAGGAATCGGCCGCCTTCGGGCGCGGCCATTTGGAGCTTTACGGGCGTATGAGCGAAGCCGGAAATTCGGGACCAAAAAGCCTGGAGATAGGCAAGGCCGCCGCCTATCGCGTGCTGGCGCGCAAGTACCGTCCTTCGAATTTTTCCGAGCTGGTCGGCCAGGAGCCGATGGTGCGCACCCTCACCAATGCCTTTGCCACCGGCCGCATCGCCCAGGCCTGGATGCTGACCGGCGTGCGCGGCGTCGGCAAGACCACGACGGCGCGCATCCTCGCGCGGGCCCTGAATTATAAAACCGCTGACATCGACCAGCCTTCGGTCGACCTCGCCGTCCTCGGCGAACATTGCCAGGCGATCATGGAAGGCCGCCATGTCGACGTCATCGAGATGGACGCCGCCTCGCATACCGGCATCGACGACATCAGGGATATCATCGAGCGCGTGCGCTATGCGCCGGTCTCGGCCCGCTACAAGGTCTACATCATCGACGAAGTGCACATGCTGTCGACGCAAGCCTTCAACGGCCTGCTGAAGACGCTGGAAGAGCCGCCGCCGCACGTCAAATTCATCTTCGCCACCACCGAAATCCGCAAGGTTCCGATCACCGTTCTGTCGCGCTGCCAACGCTTCGACCTGAGGCGCATCGACGCCGGCGCTCTGGTCGCGCATCTGTCCTCGATCTCGGCCCAGGAAGGCATTTCTGTCGACGACGACGCGCTGGCGATGATCGCGCGCGCCGCCGAGGGCTCGGCCCGTGATTCGCTCTCCATCCTCGACCAGGCGATTGCCCATGGCGCCGGCTCTGTCGGCGCCGATGCGGTTCGGGCGATGCTCGGGCTCGCCGACCGCGCCCGCATCGTCGACCTGTTCGAACATGTGATGAAGGGCGATGTGGCGGCAGCCCTTGGCGAATTCCGTGCGCAGTATGACACCGGCGCCGATCCAGCCGCCGTGCTGACCGATCTTGCCGAATTCAACCATCTCGTCACCCGGCTGCGTTTCGTGCCGACGGCCATCGAGGATGCCTCGCTGTCGGAGGACGAGCGGCAGCGCGGCGCCGATTTCGCCAGAACGCTGTCGGTCAGGGTGCTGTCACGGACATGGCAGATGCTGCTCAAGGGCATCCCCGAGGTGCAGTCTTCCAACCGGCCGGTGAGTGCCGCCGAAATGGTGCTGATCCGGCTGGCGCATGCCGCCGATCTGCCGACGCTGGACGAGGCGCTGAGATCGCTCGATAGCGCTGCGCCTATGCAGAATGGCGCGCCGCGCCCGAATGGGACGTCGGCAAGTTCCGGCAATGGCGGTGGTGCCAGCGCGGTGGCGCAGACGCGCATGCCATCCGGATCGGGCGGGGCACAGAGCATGCGGCTGGTCGAAGCCTCGCCTGCTGCCGTTGCCTACGTCGCTCCGCCGGAGCCGGCCATGGAATCGGCGCCGCTGAAGTCGCTGGCCGACATCATTGCGCTCGCCGACGCGCAGCGCGACATCGCCTTCAAGGTGCTGGTCAAGAGCTGCATCCGGTTCGTGCGTATCGAGCCCGGCCGCATCGACGTCGGCCTGACCAGCGATGCGCCCAAGATGCTGCTCAACGACCTGACGACGAAGCTTCGCGCCTGGACCGGCCGCAGCTGGCTGGTCTCGCTGTCAAAGGAAGAGGGCGGCCAGACGCTCGCCGAAATGGAATCGGCCAAACGCGAGACGGCATTTCTCGATGCCAAGAGCGATCCCACCGTGGCCGCCATCCTGGCGCGCTTTCCCGGTGCCAAGATCATCGACGTGCGCATTCCAGACGCGCCGGAAGCCGAAACGACAGAGGCTGAAGTGCCGGTAGAGCCGCCGGCTGACGACGATGAAACCTGATCCAGCCACGAATCCGCAAAGGACCCGACCATGAAAGATCTTCTCGGCCTGATGGGCAAGGCGAAGGAAATGCAGGCCAAGTTCCAGGCCATGCAGGACGAGATCGCCACGCTGGAAGCGTCCGGCCAGGCCGGCGGCGGCCTGGTCAATGTGACGCTGACCGGAAAATTCGAGATGAAGTCGCTGAAGATCGATCCGTCTCTGTTCAAGGAAGACGATGTCGAGATCCTGGAAGACCTGGTGCTGGCCGCTCACAACGACGCCAAGACCAAGGTCGAGCAGATCATGCAGGAAAAGACCAAGGCGCTGACCGCAGGTCTGCCGATCCCGCCGGGAATGAAACTGCCCTTCTAGCATTCGGCGCGCGCGCCCATGATCGCCATGACCGAAGAGCCCTCCGAAAGACTGATCGAGCAGCGTATCCGCAACAGGATCTACGAGATCCTGGAAATCCTGGCCGATTGTGACGACGGCGTCGATCTCGTCGGCATCAAGGGTTATTTCTACCTGTTCGAGGATTTCGTCCATCGCCCGTCGATCGAAGCCGGCACATCGGCGCTTTCAAAGGACGAGCGCGCGATCGTGCTGGAGATCGCCGAGTTCCTGGAGGCAGCGAGCGAGACAAATCCGGACTTCACCAAGGCTGAGTTCATAGACAGCGACTGGCCGGGAAAGATCGCGCCGACGGCCAGGGAGGCGCGGACGCTGTTCCTCCGGCGCGGCCTGTTTTCGGAGAAGGTCGAGGAGCTTGAGCCCGGCCAGCCGGCGGCCATTACAGTGGGGCACTAATTCACTTTTAGGTCATGCAACTGTACCAATTTGGCAACAGAGCCTCATCAATAACGTTTTGGCCATCATTTTGCCCGAAAGTGTCTCATTCTTGCCGCAGCCTGGGGG
>NZ_RZQY01000689.1:0-3151 GCF_003998575.1 Mesorhizobium sp. M7A.F.Ca.CA.001.10.2.1
GGGCAAGCTTGCCGGCGAAGTTGGGCTCGGCAGCCGCAAGGATATCCGCGATGCCGTCTCTGCCGCCCGCGGTGCCAAGGCCTGGCCGGAGGCGACCGCCTATAACAGGTCCCAGGTGCTCTATTATCTGGCCGAGAATCTTTCCGGCCGTGCCGGCGAGTTCGCCGCCCGTCTCACCGAATTGACCGGCGCTACGCCCAAGGCCGCGCGGGAAGAGGTAGAACAATCCATTGAACGGCTGTTCCTCTATGCCGGTCTGGCCGACAAGTTCGAGGGCCGCGTGCACCAGCCGCCGGCGCGTGCCGTGACGCTGGCGCTTCATGAACCGGTCGGCGTCGTCGGCATCGTCGCCCCCGATAGCTCGCCGCTGCTCGGTCTGATCTCGCTGGTCGCACCGGCGCTGGCCATGGGCAACACCGTGGTTGCGGTGCCGTCGGAGCGCTACCCGCTGCTGGCCACCGATCTCTACCAGGTCATCGAATATTCCGACATTCCCTCAGGCGCCATCAACATCGTCACCGGCCGCAGCGCCGAACTTGCCGGCGTGCTGGCCAAGCATGACGATGTCGACGGGCTCTGGGTGTTCGCCGACGCAGAGACCTGCGCCAAGGCGGAGGCAGAGTCCATCGGCAACCTCAAGCGCGTCTGGAGCGGCAATGGCCGCAGCCTCGACTGGGCATCCGACGAAGCCGCCGGCGACGCCTTCCTGCGCCGCGCCGTCGAGGTCAAGAATGTCTGGGTGCCTTACGGCGATTGATGTCCCGCCGGTGCTGTCGAGATCGTGTTCGGGCTTGACGCACGGACAGATGTTCTTTAACGAGAAAAAACATCTTTATCAGTGAACGGTCAACGGCGCAGGCTGCACGATCACGCGTGACTGGCACATGACGCCTTGGCCAGCCGCAGGTAGACCCGGACTATCCCCAGCGGACGAGGAGAACAGTATGTCGGATCTGGCAGGCAAGGTCGTTGTCGTCACGGCAGCGGCGCAAGGCATCGGCAAGGCGAGCGCACTGGCGTTCGCAAAAGCTGGCGCCATCGTCCACGCCACCGACATCAACGAGGCACTGCTGGCGGAACTCGCCAGGACGCCGGGGATCAAGACCCGCAAGCTGGACGTACTCAACGACGAAGCCGTCAACGCCGCCTTTGCCGAGATCGGCGTCGTCGACGTTCTGTTCAATTGCGCCGGTTTCGTCCATTCCGGCTCGATCCTCGAGATGAAGGAAGCCGATCTCGATTTCGCGCTGGATCTCAATGTTCGCGCCATGATCCGCACCAGCCGGGCCGTGCTGCCCGGCATGCTGGAACGCGGCGACGGATCGATCATCAACATGGCCTCGCTGGCCAGTTCAACCAAGGGCGTGCCCAACCGCTTCGTCTATGGCCTGACCAAGGCCGCCGTCATCGGCCTGACCAAGGCGATCGCCGCCGACTATGTCGGCAAGGGTATACGCTGCAACGCCATCTGCCCCGGCACGGTCGAGAGCCCGTCGCTGCAGGACCGCATGCACGCGCAAGGCGACTACGATGCCGCCCGCGCAGCCTTCATCGCCCGCCAGCCGATGGGCCGGCTCGGCACGCCGGAGGAGATCGCGGATCTCGCCGTCTATCTGGCCGGCGCCACCTATACGTCAGGGCAGGCCTACAATATCGATGGCGGCTGGTCGATCTGACTGCGGAAATCTTGCCGAGCCGGACGATCTGGCCCTTTCCCGGCGTTTGACAGGGGATCGAAGAGTCTGAAAATCCCGCGCGCCGGCTATCTTGTATGGCGATCGCGCTTGTCCGTAGTCAGGTCGATGGGTACGGTCCGCCGGTTCCTTGAAGGCGCAATCGCCTTGGCGGAAAGTTTGCAAAAGGCCACGAGGCCGCAATCAGGAGAAGGATTTAGATGAAACTGCTGCGCTATGGCGAGGTGGGAAGCGAACGTCCCGGCCTGCTCGATGCGGATGGAACGATCCGTGATCTCTCCGCTCACGTCACCGATATCGGCGGCAAGACGCTCGACCCGGCATCGCTGGCGGCACTGGCCAAGCTCGATCCGAAGTCGCTGCCGGCGGTTTCCGGCAGCCCGCGCCTTGGCGCCTGCGTTGCCGGCACCGGCAAGTTCATCTGCATCGGCCTCAACTATTCCGACCATGCCGCCGAAACCGGCGCCACCGTGCCGCCGGAGCCGATCATCTTCATGAAGGCAAGCTCGGCCATTGTCGGGCCGGATGACGACGTGCTGATCCCGCGCGGCTCGGAGAAGACCGACTGGGAAGTCGAACTGGCCGTAATCATCGGCAAAACCGCCAAGTATGTCAGCGAGGCCGATGCGCTCGACTATGTTGCCGGCTATAGCGTTGCCCACGACGTCTCCGAGCGCGCCTTCCAGGCCGAGCGGCAGGGCCAGTGGACCAAGGGCAAGAGCTGCGACACGTTCGGCCCGACCGGCCCATGGCTGGTAACCAAGGACGAAGTGGCCGATCCGCAGAACCTCAAAATGTGGCTGACGGTCAACGGCAAGACGATGCAGAACGGCTCGACCAAGACCATGGTCTATGGCGTCAAGTATCTGGTTTCCTATCTCAGCCAGTTCATGTCGCTGCACCCCGGCGACATCATCTCCACCGGCACGCCGCCCGGCGTCGGGCTGGGCATGAAGCCGCCGGTGTTCTTGAAGGCCGGCGATGTGGTGGAGCTGGGAATCGAGGGCCTGGGCCAGCAGAAGCAGACGTTCAAGGCTGATTTGTAGGCACTACATTTCGGGGTCAGCGCTGCCCCCTCATCCGGCCGCTTCGCGGCCACCTTCTCCCCGCTGGGGAGAAGAGGTGAGCGGCGGCGCTGACAATCTCCTCTCCCCTCGGGGAGAGGTCAGCCGAGCGAAGCGGAGGCTGGGTGAGGGGGGTGCGCCGCCGCGCTACTTCAGCACTTTCCCATCCGCACCAAACCGATACGTCTTCCCCGGATCCGGCGTCGCATACAGCGTCGCACCCGGCTCGGCATCATAAACACCGAAAATCCGCACGGTAATCAGACCGGCCTTCTCGCAATCGAGATAAAGGTTGGTGTCGGCGCCGAGGTGCTCGGCGTGCACCACCGTTCCCTTCCAGGCGCCGGATTTCGGATCGACGGTCAAATGTTCCGGCCGCACGCCGAGCACCTC
>NZ_RZQY01000068.1:0-15480 GCF_003998575.1 Mesorhizobium sp. M7A.F.Ca.CA.001.10.2.1
CTACATGGCCGAGGACGCCGGTGCTGCCGACATCATCGCCGGCGGCCGCCTGCAGCTCGGCATCAGCCGCGGCTCGCCCGAGCAGGTGATCGATGGCTGGCGCCATTTCGGCTATGCGCCGCCGGAAGGCCAGAGCGACGCCGACATGGCGCGGCATCATGCCGAGGTCTTCCTCGAGACGCTGCGGGGCGAGGGGTTCGCCCAGCCCAATCCACGTCCAATGTTCCCCAATCCGCCCGGCCTCTTGCGCCTCGAGCCGCATTCGGAGGGTTTACGCGAGCGGATCTGGTGGGGTGCTGCCACCAACGCCACGTCGGAATGGGCGGCCAAGCTCGGCATGAACCTGCAGAGCTCGACGCTCAAATTCGACGAGAGCGGCAAGCCGTTCCACATCCAGCAGGCCGAGCAGATCCGCATCTACCGCGAAGCCTGGAAAGCGGCCGGTCACAAGCGCGAGCCGCGCGTCTCGGTCAGCCGCAGCATCTTCGCGCTGGTCGACGATCGCGACCGTGCCTATTTCGGCCGCGGCAATGAGGGCCGCGACCAGATCGGCTTCATCGAGGAGAACACCAAGGCGATCTTCGGGCGCAGCTATGCGGCCGAGCCGGATGTGCTGATCAAGGAATTGGCGCAGGACGAGGCAATCGCCGAGGCCGACACGCTGCTGCTCACCGTTCCGAACCAGCTCGGCGTCGACTACAATGCGCATGTCATCGAGGCGATCCTGACCCATGTCGCGCCGGCGCTGGGCTGGCGCTGACGCCAGATAGATCGAAGCGGAGTGCTCCAAGGGAGGGACACCATGCCAAAGAAGGCCTTGATCGCTTGGGGCGGCTGGGAGGGCCACACGCCGGAGCAGAGCGCGAAGGTCGTTCGCACCTTGCTTGAGCGAAACGGCTTCGACGTCACGCTGGGTGAGGGCACGGCGATGTTCGCTGATCCGGAGCTTGCTTCCTTCGATCTCATCGTGCCCGTCATCACGATGTCGACGATCGAAAAGGCCGAGCTGCAGAACCTGATGCATGCGGTTCGCGGGGGGAGCGGACTCGGCGGCTTCCACGGCACGATGGGCGACAGTTTCCGCAATGAGCCCGACTATCAGTTCATGACCGGCGGCCAATGGGTGGCGCATCCCGGCAACATCATCGACTATACTGTCGCGATCACCAGGCCGGACGAGCCGATCACATCGGGCATCAGCGATTTCGCCTACCGGTCGGAGCAGTATTACATGCATGTCGACCCGAGCAACGAAGTGCTGGCGACCACCACCTTCACCGACGCGCATTTTCCTGGGATAGGCGGCGTCGTCATGCCGGTCGTCTGGAAACGGCGCTATGGGGCGGGGAAGGTTTTCTACAGTTCCCTTGGTCACACTGCGGATGAGTTCGCGGTGCCGGAAATGGCGCTGATGGTGGAGCGGGGTTTGCTTTGGGCGGCTCGGGGGTAGCAGCAGGCGAAGTTCGTGAAAATCTGGTGGAATTCACAGGACATCTACGGAGATATCCAGTGAACGATTTCAGTTGGTCCGCTTCCGAAAAGAAGCTCGCCCGCCACGCCTTCGATAAGGCTCTTGAGGCGGCCCTCGCAAAGACGATGGCCGAATTCAAGAGCAAGGCCAGTGCGGTGACGGTTCCCTCCCAGATGTGGGAGCTGGAAGCCTATTTGCGTGAACAGCGGCGGGATATCGATCGGACGTTCGACTACCGCTATTCGCAGCTCCTTTATGTCTTCGCTCATCTCATCCGAGCAGGCTACCTCGATGAAAAGCTGCTTGCCGGTCTGGCGCAAGACAAATTGGACGCCATTCGGCGGGACCTTGCCTTTGCGGCGGGACGCCCGGCCAGCGGATGACGACGGGAGGGAGTGCGGCCGTCCCAATCCCTGCCATGCTGGAAAAGCGGCCGTTGTCGTACTACCATCCCGTCACATGGCGAGGGGGATGAGATGGACCATCAGCGTACTGTTTTTCTGATCGGCGCAGGTTCCGTTGGTGACGACGAGCAAGCTGTGTTCACGCTGCACGTGAACGGCGCTGCCTGCAATTTGAAATGCAGTTATCGGGACAAGGTGATCGAGGCAGAAGAGGAAGACTTTTTCGAGGCTCTGTTCCAAATCCGTCAGGCACTCGAAGTCGATGGCCTGCTACCCTTCTGTTACGGAGCAAGCGCCAATGTTTATCCGGAAAATACCGTGATGGAGAAAAGTCGCGGATTGATAGCCTGCAAGGTGAAGACGGGGCGATTTCCGCAAGAGAGCGATCTGGTCGACATATTTGATGATGGCGTCGACGTGGTTCCGGTTTTCGTCCATATGCAGCAGGAATTTTGGGAAGAATGGCTGACTTCGCTGCCTTCCTAGCGGCTGGCGTTCATCCAATCCCTCCGGTTACCAGATAGGCGCCGGCGCTGCGCCCATCCTCCAGCCGCACAATAGCCGTCACGATCGAGCCATACGAGCCACGCCAGACGCTGTGGAACCGCTGGTGCTCTGCGGCCGGAACCAATGCCTGTCCACAGGAGCGCGCTCCGCTTCGCTGCATCGCGACAGGCTCGCCGTTGACATGCACCTTGACACTGGCGTTTTCCGCCTCGGCGTCGATCGGCAGTTCGAGCGTGATGGTGATCTCGTCCTGATCGCCCGTCGTGCGCGTCTCGGCGGCAAGCGCGATGACGAGCGGAGGTGCCTTGCCGTCACCGGTTTGCGTGGGCCGGCGGGAAAATACATCTTCAGTCAGTTCCGGCGTGCGTGGGGGCAGGGTGCGGCGCCGGGTCGACTGTTCGAAATCGCCGGCCATGCGCAACAACCTGACATCATCATAGGCCTTGCCGGCGAAAGTCAGGCCGACCGGCATGCCGATATCGGCCATGGTTCCCATCGGCACGGTGACGGTGGGGATGCCGAAATGGCGCCAGACCAGATTGCCGTTGGCGACCCAGGTGCCATTGCGCCAGGCAAGGGCGGCGGACGCCTCGTCGATGTCTGCATCGGCCGGTCCGACATCGGCGGCCGCGGGCAGCACCACGGCGTCGATGCCATGGGCGTCCAGCCAGTCCTCGAAATCGATCCGCCTTGTCGCTTCGAGGCCCTTCAGGCCTTCTTCAATCGTCGGGATTTCCGTGACGGGCGTGACGCCGGACCGCGCCCGCTCGACATATTCCCTCAGGTCGAAGCCGCCCTCATAGCGGTCGGGCAGCGTGCCCGGCGGCTGCGGGAAGATCTTTGGGCCGTCGACCGAGACGAGATCGGGCAAAGACGGGTCGGCATTGGCGCGCAAAAAGTCGTCCCAGCCCCAGATGCAGAGATCCCAGAGTTCGCGCTCGGCGAACTCTTGGGGCATCAGCCCGCGCTCGACCATGGTGCGCGCGCCGGGGCGGTCGCGCTCATAGTTGGAAACGACGGGAAAATCGACCTCGACCACCTCGGCGCCAAGCCGCGCGAGATCGGCCGCTGCCTGTTGCCAAAGGGCAAGCACCGAGGCGCGGGTTTCGATCGGCGCATCGGCCTCGCTGTCGCGGCCGATATACATTCTGGGCACGCCGAGCCGCTTGCCTTTCAACGACCCCGCCAGTGCGAGGTCGGTATAGCGGGGCGGCCGCACGTCGGAGCTTTTCGGCAGCTTGACCCAGGGCTGCGCGCGCCAGAAATCGCCTCGCGTCTCGGGATCGTCGGCGACGATCACATCGAGCAGTTCGAGCATGTCGGGCATTGTCCGCGCGTGCGGCACCACGACATCCATGGTCGGCACAAGGGGCCAGTTGCCGCGCACCGAAATGACGCCGCGCGACGGGGTGTAGGCGACCAGTGCATTGTTGGTGGCCGGCGCGCGGCCGGACGACCAGGTTTCTTCGCCAAGCCCGAAGGCGCAGAAGCTGGCCGCCGTCGCCGTGCCGGAGCCATTGGACGAGCCCGACGCGAAGGCGGCGGTCAGATAGTCGCCATTGTAGGGGCTCTCGGCGCGACCGTAGACGCCGCGCTGCATGCCGCCATTGGCCATTGGCGGCATGTTGGTCAGCCCGATCAGCACGGCGCCGCCGGCGCGCAGCCGGGCAATGGTGAAGGCGTCCTCATTGGCGATGAGATGCTCGAAGGCGGGCGAACCGGCGGCCACCGTCAGGCCTGACACCTTGTAGCTGTCCTTGGCGGTGTAGGGGATGCCGTCGAGCGGTCCGAGCACGGCGCCATTGCTTCGGCGCCGGTCGGAGGCTGCCGCCTCCTTAAACATGTCAGGGTTGAGCACTGGGACGGCGTTGAGGCTGATGCCGTGGCGGTCGAAATGCCCGATGCGCCTGAGATAAGCCCCGACCAGTTCGACGCTGGTGACGGTGCCGTCATCAAGCGCGCGGCGCAGTTGGTCGATCGTCGCTTCGACGAGATGAAGGCTGGCATCGGTCATCACAGGTTCCACATTTCCACGCACCATGGATGAGCGAGGCAGCTGGCTTCGGCAAGAGCCTATCGCGGTCTTCTCCGGAACTTTTGTCCGGCTGGCGGTTTTGGATGTATGGTGTGATTCCGGAATGGCCAGGAGGGTATTGGCATGACCACCAAATGCGTTGCGATCCTAGCTCTCGCTGTCGCCATGGGCTCAAGCGCTTGCGCCCCGGCTTTCGCTGGCGACCGGCACCACGACCGCCGGGTCCAATCCGAACGCTACGTTCCCGCCGAAGGCGATCTCATCGACATCCTGTTCGGCGGCCCGCGCTACTACGATCAGCAGTTGGTGACGACGGCCGCCGGCGCGTGCTCCTATCATCGCGTCGGACCCGACGCGAATGCGGTGAACAAGATCAACGACCATCACTGTGGGAAGTAGGCGGCAGGCGGCGCCTCAGCGCCCGCCACTTTCTTTCATCCGCTCGATGATCTCGGCCATCAGCGCGAGGTCGCGGCGTGAATCGGCGAGGTCGGTCAGAGGCTTTGTGCCTTCGGTGATGTGGCGGTGGAAAATCTCGAGTTCATTCGAGAAAGCATCGCCGTAGAGAGGCCCGAAGGTTTTCGTCACCGGGCCGAGCGGGCCGGCATCGGTGACCTCCAGCCGCGTCGGCAGGCTTCGGATGTAGGGCGTGTCGTAGAGAATGCGCACACGCCTGGTGTTCGAGCGCACCTCGATCATGGCGTCGAACAGGCCGAGATCGTCGACCACCGCGTCGTAGAGACAAGCGAAATGGCCGTAGTCGAAGGTGACTGATGTGTTGGCGCCGCCATTGGTGCGGTGCGCGGCCAGCACGCGCGCCGGCTCGCCGATCAGCCCGCGCATCGCCGAAATGTGATGCGAGGAAAGCGCCGTCAGGCCGCGATAGGCGCGCACCAGATCGGTCGGCGCGTCGGCGCCGACCACCTCGCGGATCAGCGCGTCGCGTTCGCTTGCGCCACGCGCCAGCAGGGTAGGGTCTATGTCGTTGGGATAGAGGACGTTCTGGCTCTTCTTGAGAAAGTGCCGGCCTTCCGAGATCAGGTCGAAGATTCGGACATGGGTGATGTCGGCGTATGCCGGCAGTTCGTCCTTGGCCGCCAGATAGGCCGGCGCGTAGCGGCGCATATAGCCGACGAACAGGGTCTTGTCGTAGCCCGGCATCAGCGCCAGCAGATCGTCGATTTCGCGCACCGTCAGGCAGGCGGGCTTTTCCAGCAGGATATGCTTGTTGGCAGCAATCGCCGCCCGCACGAAGCGGCTGTGGGTGTCGTCGGATGACAGCACGAACACCGCGTCGATGTCGGGCGAACTAATCAGCGCCTCGGCCGTGTCGAAGGCCTTTGCCGTCGCAAATTCGGAGGTGACGAGTGACACCAGGCTGGGCGACACGTCGTACACGCCCGCGACCACCCAGCGGTCGCGCTGATCGCCCAGCACAGGCAGATGGATCGACTGCGCGACCTCTCCAAGACCTATCAGTCCGACACGAATTGGTGCCACAGGCGAACTCCCTTTGATTTTAAGTCTGATGCTGCAGGACTATGCCGCGCCGGTGACCAGCGCGACGAGCTCGTTTCCGGACGTTTCGGAAGCGCGCACGGTCGCCGCCATCTTTCCCGCCCGCATCACCCAGATCTGGTCGGACAGGCGGCGGACCTGATCGAAATTGTGGCTGACCAGGATGACTGAGACCGACTGCTCGCGCAGACGCCGGATCAGAGCCTCGACATTGGCGGTCTCCTGCACGCCGAGTGCTGCCGTCGGTTCGTCCATCACCACCAGCTTGGCGCCGGAGCCGACAGCGCGGCAGATCGAGATCGCCTGCCGCTGGCCGCCCGACAAGCGCCGCACACGCTGGTTGATCGACGGCACGTTGATCGACAGGCGCGACAGCATGGAACGGGCCTCGCGCTTCATCGCCTTGCGATCGAGGAAAGCGAACGGCCCGATGCGACGCACGATCTCGCGGTTGAGGAACAGGTTCTGCGCGACCGTCAGTTCGTCGATCAGCGCCAGGTTCTGGTGCACGGTCTCGATGCCGGCCTTGCGTGCCTCGTCGGGGTTGGCGAAGGGCCGCGCCCGGCCGTCGAAGAACAAATTGCCGGTGTCCGGCTGATGCACGCCGACCAGGCTGCGGATCAGCGTCGACTTGCCGGCGCCATTGTCGCCGATGACGGCGGTGACCTCGCCGCGACGGGCCTGGAAGGCGACGTCGGTGAAGGCGCGGATGCCGCCGAAATGCTTGCTCAGTCCTTCGCAGGCGATGATCGCCTCAGCGGCGGGGATGTGATGGAGCGCGCTCATTTCTGATATCGCATGATCAGGGCCGCCAGCACCACGATGGCGCCCACGGCAAGCGGTTGGTAGAAGGCTGAGACGTTGAGCAAGGTCAGGCCGTTGACGAGTGCTGTGAGCATCAGCGCGCCGATCGCCGGTCCCAGAATGCTGGCGCGGCCGCCGAACAGGCTGACGCCGCCCAGCACCACCGCCGCCACCGAATTGAGCAGCAGGCTGGTGTTGATCTGCGGTTCGGCCGAGCCGATGCGGGCGACCAGAAGAATGGCCGCGATGCCGGCGCAGAGACCGGAAATCGTGTAGGCGGCGATCTTGACCCGGTTGGTACGGATGCCGAGCGCGCCGGCGCTTTCCGCCTGGCCGCCGGTCGCCAGCAAATGCACGCCGAAGCGCGTGTGGTAGAGCGCGATATGGGCGACGATGACGGCTGCGATCGCCACCCAGACCGGATAACCGAACGGTCCGAACGAGCCCGAGGCGAGCCTGAGCAGGAAGGTCGAGCCGACCATGGTCGGTTCACCGCCCGACAGGATAAGGCCAAGGCCGGTGATGCCCGACAGCGTGCCGAGCGTCACCACGAAGTCGGGGATCTTGCCTGCGGTGATGATCAGCCCGTTGAGGAAGCCGACCGCGCTGGTGGCGAGAACCGCGAGCACGCAGGCGACAAAGATGCCGTAGCCGGCGGCGTTGACGAGGCCGAGGATGATGGCGCCGAGCATGACGGCTGCCGCTAGCGACAGGTCGATGCCCGAGGTGGCGATGACGAAGGTCTGGCCGATCGACAGCACGACCAGGATCGCAGCCGCCAGCAGCAGCGCCTGCAGATTGGCGACGCTGAGAAAGACCGGCTGGGCGATGCCGAAGACGATGACGAGGCCGACCAGGCCGACGACGGATGCCCAGTCGGCCCAGAAGGAGGGATCGAGGAGGAGAGCCGCCAGGGAGGGGCGGCTCTCCTCCGCACCCGCCGAATGGGCGGCGGGTGCGTTGTCTGCAGGTGTGCTCACTTCAGCATCTCGCGGAAGGGATCGGGATAGTCGCCGCCGGGACGCGGGAAGTTCTTCAGCGAGGCTTCGGCATTGTCCTTGTTGATCAACAGCACCGGCGCCGGCACGTTGGCCGGCAGTTCCTTGCCCTTGGCCGCCACTGCACAGGCCTCGAGGCCCATGGCGCCGACGACATAGGGATATTGGGCGACGGTGGCGGTGAGTTCGCCTGCCGCAATCGACTTGAGCGCGTCGACGATGCCGTCGAGGCCGATCACCTTGACGTCCTTGCCCGAGGTTCGCACGGCGCGCTCGACGCCGAGCGCCATGATGTCGTTGGCGGCGAAGAAGCCGGCGAGGTCCGGATGGGCAGCGAGAATATCGGTGGCGGCGGTCAGCGCCTTTTCGCGATCCCAGTCGGCGCTGACCATCACCACGATGTCGAGTTTACCTTCCACCGCCTGCTTGAAGCCCTTGATGCGGGCGTTGGAGCCGACATCGCCGACTATGCCGGCGACCAGCGCGACCTTGGAGCCCTTCGGCACCAGCTTCAGCATCTCTTCGCCGGCCAGCGCGCCGGCGGCGACATTGTCGGTGCCGATATAGGTCGAGACGGCGAAGCCGGCGGCCTTGGCCTGTTCCGGGTCTATGGTCGAGTCGATGTTGACGATCGGCTTCTTCTTCTGGGCGACCGGCACCAGCGCCTGGACGAGATTGGAGACGCTGATCGGGTTGACCAGGTAGCAATCGAAATCCTGCATGGCCATGGCGGTCAGGCGGTCGGCCTGGCCGGTGGCGTCACCCATATTGGCGGCGGCCTGGACGCTGACATTCACGCCGTTTGCCTTGGCCTGTTCCTCGATGCCCTTCTGCATGGTCTGGAAGAACGGATTGTCGAGGCCTTTGACGATGGCCGCGACTTTCGCCGTATCCTCGGCATGGGCGGGCGCTGCGACGATGGCTGCAAGCATGCCTGCGCCAAGCAGGTTCGTGCCAAGCTTCAGGCAATTGAACATACGCATGGTTTTTCCTCCTCCTGATTGTTTTTATGGGCTGCATCAATGTCGCTGTCCGGTGACTGCAATGTTAGACGGCGCGCAAGCGACCCCGGCGCCTGGCGCGATGGTTCGCCAACAGATTGCTGCCCGCTTTGGAATGTGCGGACTGCAGCCCAGGTCGGGCACTTTTCGATGTCAGGCATTGCTCCTCCCAGAGCGCCGGCCGATGCCAATCCGGCATTTGCGCATGTTTTATAAAAAATTGACACGCGTCAAGATTTAAAAGTGGTGCGTAGCGATTTTGGCTATGCACCCTGGGGGCATGACTGCCCTGCCGGCATGCGCTACAACCAACGCGCGAAAAAATGTGCCGGCCTGGGGAACCACTTGGGGATAGCGGCGTTAGTCGCTACTTTTGCGCAAGAGGGAGGTTTCGGGTGAGGCGTTTAGAGATCCTGGAAGAACCAACGGGTACATTTTCGATTTTCGACGCGATCACGGGGTTGCCGGCAATGGTCGAAGAGGGCGCATGCACCGGGCTTTATCGGCACGAAGTGCCGCAGGAGCTGCTTGCAGCGGTTGAAACGGTCCAACCCGGCGATTTTTCGCCGCTGCCTTCATTGGCGGCTTTGAACGACTGGCAGGTCGATAAAGACGATCTGCTGGCGTGAGCAAAGCCGCCCGGGATCGCATCAAAAAACATACCGTATAGGAAATCACGCCCTGTTGTCGAAAGCGGTGGTGAGGCATGGAAAGCAAGGGGAGGTTGCAGTGCGTCGGGAGGTGAAGCATGTCTGATCAGGACGAGCTGATCCGGGCTGCCATCGGACGGCTGCTCGCCGAGAAGACAGGCGCGGCCGTCATATCGATGAGAGAGAGCATTACCGAGCTTCTGGCGCTGACCGGTGCCGCGCTGGACGACAGACTGCAGGACCTGCTGCTGGAAATGGCCGAAGTCCGTGGCATGATGGTTGCTCTCGACTTCTGAGCAATATCGGCTGAGGTCGATGCGCATCAGTCCGCTACGCCCGCAACGCCTTCACCGGCAGTTCAACACTTACTGCGCCGGCTTCAATGCTGAACCAAGCACCCGGGGTTAAAGATCGAGCGAAACCGCGCCCTGAGGGTGGCTGCAGCATGCCAGGACATAGCCGGCCGACTTCTCTTCAGGGGCCAGCCCGCCGAGATCCTCCATGGCGACTTCGCCGGACAGCTTGGCGATGCGGCATGTGCCGCAAACTCCCTGCTGGCAGGCGGTTGGGACGTAGACGCCACATTGGCGCGCCGCCTCCAGCAGCGTCTCTCCGGGCAAGCAGTTATGCACGATCCCGGAGCGGACGAAACGGACCGAAGATGGTATTGTCGGGGCCGGTTCCAACTGGGGGCTGCTGCCGCCGCCGAAGCTCTCCTGGTGGTACCGTGACGGAGCCACGCCAATCGCATCCAGGCAGGCACGTGCGGCTTTCATGTACGCTTCAGGGCCACAGGCAAAGATAGTGCGGTTGTGGAGATCGGGAACGAGGGTCAGCAGCATCTGACTGTCTATTCTGCCAGTCGGCCCCCTCCAGGTGGGATCTTCCTGGCTACAAACGCACGTTACTTTTACGTTGGGAAAGCGAGAGGCAAGTGCGTCCAATTCCCGTCGAAAGACTATATCACCAGGCGTTCTGGCACTATGAACGAATGAGATATCCTGGTCGGCCGCGCGGTCGGTAAGCGCACGCAGCATGGACATCACCGGCGTTATCCCGCTGCCGCCCGAAAGGAAGAGCGGCTTTTCATAGGGTAGGTCATCGAGATTGAATGAGCCGAGCGGCCCTTCGATCTCGATCTCGTCGCCCGCCCCCAAATTGTCGTGGAGCCAATTCGAAACCAGGCCGCCCGGTGTTCGCTTCACCGTGATCTGCAGGTCGAGCGGTCGCGTCGGTGGTGACGAAACAGAGTAGGAGCGCGTCACCGCGGCACCCTCGATCTTGAGGTGCACGAGTACATACTGGCCCGCGCTGAAGCAGAACATCCGATCCGTCGGGGATGTGAAAACGAAAGTTTTCACATCGGGCGTTTCCTCGATTACACGACGGCAGAGTACAAGCTGCGATGTGGTTTGTGCCCATTGCCGATGATGCCTCATCGGCAGGAGGTCGGGGGCCCCCAAGGAAACGTGTGCGTTCATCATTCATCTCGGTTCGAAGTCGAACCCAAGATGCCAGTTCCAGGCCCCCCGCAACAGAAGCATCCCTCCCGAGTTATGATCGATTATTTCGATTACATATCCAGTGACATCACGGCAACGTGAAGGGCGCGGATTCCCTTGCGGATGATCGGTTCGTGTTTGCGGCGCGCCAGGATGGCCGTGTGGACCGGCTGATGCAGCGTCGGAGCGCCTTCGACGATGAACGATGGGCGTTCGAGGGCGAACCTGCGCGCATCGTCACTTCTCATATAGCAGGTGCCGCCCGTGCGCCGTAGCATCATCTCCGCCAAGGTTTCCGATCCCATGGAAAGGCGACAGATCGCCAACTCGCCGAGCAATTCGGCATGGGCCTTCTCCAGCAGGACCGTATAGCCCGGACGAATGTAGGTTTCGGGGTCGACCTCGGAGAGGGTTCTGGCCACCGTGGAAACCATCACATATTCCTCAACCATCAAATGCTCATAGGAGATTTCGGGTAGGTATCGCGGGGCGTAAAGCACTGCGATATCGAGATTTCCCATGCTCAGGTCGCTGACCATCTGGTTTGAATAATCCGACTCGACATGGATCGACGATTTGGGAAGAGCCTGACACAGCGTCTCCACCCAACCCGGCAAAACCGAGCGGGTCATCCCGACCTGCGCGGCGACGCGCAGGGTTCCTTCGAAACGATTGAACGCCCGGACATCGTGGCGAGCCTGCGACCATGTGGACAGCAAGGATCTTGCATAAGCTTCGAACCGGCGCCCTGCGGCGGTCGGCTCCGCCCCGGCGCGTCCGCGCTGAAACAGTTCGGACCCGATTGCGCTCTCGAGGTTCTTAACGCGGGTGCTGATCGTCGACTGGGTCAATCCTAGCCGATCCGCGGTGCGATTGAAGTTTCTCGATTCGATGATGTCGAGAAAGGTCTCGATGTGATCAAGTTGCATGAAATCTCCAATCGAAAAACTCGATCATATTCCACGTATCATAAGCTTGATCAAACAATACTCAAGGCGGAAGCTGCAGCAGATCAACGGCCGGCAGCGCCGCCGGGACGAGATACGGATACGGAGCGGAAGAAGTGTTCATAGTCGACTGCGACTGTCATAATTACTGGTCAAGCGCCACCGTGTTGGAGCCCTATCTCTCCGGCTTGTGGAAAGACATGTTCATCGAGGGCGAGAAAACAGGTCCCGTTGGCGCCTTTCCGCATGGCCATCGGCCCTGGTTCCACCCGCAGGACTTCTCCCGCAAGGACATCCGTCCGAAAACGGAAGCCGACAACTATCTCATCATGAAAGAGAAGCACCTCGACAAATACAAAGTCGACGTGGCGATCCTGACCGGCGATGAGCCTATCGAGGCGTCGACCCTGGCTAACCCTTACTATGCCAGCGCTCTGGTCAGCGCGTACAACGATTATCAGATCGATCAGTGGTTGCCGAAAGACGATCGTTTCATGGGCTCGATCATCATCGCGCCACAGGATCCGAAGCTCGCTGCCGCCGAGATTCGCCGTCTTGGCAGTCATCCGCGGATGGTCCAGGTTCTCGCCTCCCAGGGGTCCGTCAAGCCGTATGGCGACCCGTTTTACCACCCGATCTACGAAGCCTGCGCGGAAGTGGGGTTGCCATTCGCCATTCATCTGGGCGGGCATGGCGGCGTGAATTCAACTGCCATTGCTCCCGCCCCGACGACATTCTTCTGGGAAACGCATGCCATTCTGCACATGTCGGCGATGTCGCACGTGGCAAGCATGATCGCCCATGGCGTCTTCGAGAAATGGCCGGACCTCTACTTCGTGATCATCGAATGCGGCGTCGCCTGGGTTCCGTCGGTCCTTTGGCGCCTGGACGCTGATTACAAAGCGCTGCGCAAGGAGACGCCATGGCTGAAGATGCTGCCGTCTGAATATTGCCGGCGCAACATCCGCTTTTCCACGCAGCCGCTGGAGCAGCCTGCAAACATCCAACATCTCTGGTCCACGCTCGAAGCGATGGACGGAGAAAACACGCTGATGTTTGCATCGGACTATCCGCACTGGGATTACGACGATGCCAACACGCTGCAAATCCCTCCTGCCTGGAAGAGCAAGATCATGGGACTGAACGCGCTGGAAGTCTACAAACGCATCCCCCGCGCGCAAGCCGCGAATGCCGCCTGAGGAAGCATACGATGCCCGAGAAGACATATATCTGCCGCGTCGACGAGATCGAAACAGGGTCTCCGTTCATCGCCAAGATACGCAGCCTTTCGGTCGGGATTTTCCGCATCGGAGATTCATTCCACGCGCTGCTGAATGTCTGTCCGCACCGTGGCGCTCCGCTTTGCGAGGGGCCGCAATGCGGCACAACCGCGCCCGTTGAACAGGCGCAATTCATCTATCATCGCGAAAACGAGATCGTTCGATGCGCCTGGCACGGCTGGGAGTTCGACATCAAGTCAGGCGCGGCCTTGGTCGATCCGTCCGTTCGCGCGCGCACATTTCCAGTCACCGTCGAAGCCGGCGGCATCTACGTGACGGCCTGATTGGCGCAAGCCGATTGGGATTGGAAAAATTCGAAGAAAGGTGGCGGGAGCCGATAAGCAGATTTGTTCGCCGGTGCTTGACGAGAAATAACGCGGGGAATTCCGCAATGGGAGAGTCAAATGTCAGAATCTGAATACAAGCTTGGTATCGCGCAAAGCCTGATCGGAGGCGGCAAGGTTTCCCGCCGCGACTTCATTCATCTTGGGCTGGCCGCGGGCCTGACGGTTGCCGCCGCCGACCGGCTGTTCGTGAGCACGGCGCGGGCCGAACCAATGCAGGGCGGCTTCGCCAAGCTCGGCATGGCTCATGGCGCGACGACGGATTCGATCGATCCGGCCGGCTACCCCGACACGTTCACACAAACCGCATTTTCGGGCTCGCTGTCCAACAGCCTCACTGAGGTCGACGCCAAAGGCAATGTCCAACCGGACCTCGCCGAGAGCTTTGAAACTTCGGATGGAGCCAAAACCTGGGCCTTCAAGCTGCGCAAAGGCGCAACCTTTCACAACGGCAAGACCGTGACGGCGGATGACGTCGTGACCTCCTTGCAATATCACATGGGCAAGGACACCAAATCGGCGGCGAAATCGCTGTTGGACTCCGTCGCCGACATCAAGGCGGATGGCCCGGAAACGGTGGTTTTCACGCTCAAGAGCGGCAACGCCGATTTCCCTTACATTATGAGTGACTACCATCTGGTCATCATGCCGGCCAAGGATGGCAAGGCGGATTGGGCTTCAGGCGTTCGCACCGGTGCTTTCGTCGTCGAGAATTTCCAGCCCGGCGTTTCGGCCAAGCTCAAGCGCAATCCAAACTACTTCAAGAACGGCAAGCCCTATCTCGATGAGGTGGAGTTCATCGCCATCACGGATCTTGCCGCTCGCATGGCGGCGCTGTCCACGGGGGAGGTGGACTATATCGGCCGCGCCGACCTGAAGACCCTCGGCATGTTGAAACGCAATCCCAAGGTGGAGATCGTCGAAGTCACTGGTTATGGGCACTATACCTTGCCGATGAATGTCACGATGGCGCCATTTGATAATCCAGACGTGCGAATGGCATTGAAATGGGCGATCAATCGCCAAGAAATCGTCGACAAGATCTTTCTTGGCCACGCCACTGTGGCCAACGACAACCCGATCGCGCCGGCCATCAAATTCGCCAAGGATCCGCAACCGCAACACAGCTTCGATCCGGAAAAAGCCAAGCATTACCTGAAAAAGGCCGGAATGGAGAACCTGAAGGTGGATCTCTCGGTCGCCGATGCCGCTTTTGCCGGCGCCGTGGACGCGGCTTCGCTCATTCGCGAAACGGCAGCCCAATGCGGCATCGACGTCAATGTCGTGCGTGAGGCCGAGGACGCTTATTGGGACAATGTCTGGCTGAAGAAACCCTGGTGCGCTTCCTATTGGAGCGGTCGGGCGACGGCCGACTGGATGTTCACGCAAGCCTTCGCCGCCGACTCCAGTTGGAATGAATCCTTCTGGAAAAATCCCCCTTTCAACGAACTGCTTGTCCAGGCGCGCGCCGAGACGGACGAGGCCAAGCGAGCGGCGATGTATGCCGAGATGCAGCAGTTAACCCACGATGACGGCGGCAGCATCGTGCTGGTCTTCAACAATTTCGTCAGCGCCCAATCCAAAAAGCTCGCACACGGTGATGTGGCGCCCAACTGGGAGAACGATGGACTGAAAATGGCCGAACGCTGGTGGATCGCCACGGCATGAGATGGCGGGCCGGAGCCGCGATGGTTTTGAGGCTCCGGTCAGCTGGCTCCGAGTGCAGGGCTGCCGCCCAAAGGGAAACGCCACGCACATGAACCCCGTCGCAAAAACGGTCCTGCAGCGCCTTGGCCTCGGCCTGGTCACTTTGTTCATCGTGTCCATCATTATCTTCTCTGCGATCGCGATGCTTCCAGGCGACTTCGCCAAGGCCACGCTCGGGCAATCGGCGACGCCCGAAACGGTCGCCGCGTTCCAGCGGGAAATCGGCATCGATCGCCCGCCTGTCGAGCGCTACTTCGTTTGGGTCGCCCAGATGCTCCATGGCGATTTCGGCTCTTCGTTTGCGAGCCGCAC
>NZ_RZQY01000690.1:0-3147 GCF_003998575.1 Mesorhizobium sp. M7A.F.Ca.CA.001.10.2.1
CGTCTGCGCCGCCCCTCACCTGCCTGCCGGCATCCTCTCCCCGTATAGTGACGGGGAGAGGGGTGCTGTCATCGGCGATTTCGCCAATCTCCAGCGTTGCGGGAAGAATGCCGGCGTCGCGGCCAGCCCCTCTCTCCCCGTCACTATACGGGGAGAGATGTCCGGCAGGACAGTGAGGGGCAGCGCCAACGTCAACGATTGCCGCGTTCGGCTAGGAACTCATGACGCCGTAGCGCAGCAGAATAAGCGCGCCGACCTCAAACCCCATCTCCATCGACAAACGCCAGCACCACCACGCGCGGGGCAGCGCAGTAAACGAGCCTGGCCTTGCGGCCGGTCTTCGTCGTCGCCTGGCCTGCGTTCAGGTCGACGGTGATGTCCTCATAGCCCAGCACCTCGCGATCGAGCGGATAGACGGCCTTGTAGACGGCTTCCTTGGCGGCAAAGAGGATGCGGCCGGCAAGATGCCGGTCGGCTGCGTCCGTGCGGTCCGCGGGCGTTGTCACGAGGGCCAAAGTATCATCCGGGAGAGGCTGCGCGGGCTCGACGTCGATGCCGAGCGAGGCGATATCGCCAATCGGGGCAACCGCCGCCACGGCCATGTCGTCGTCGTGCGCGAGCGAACCGGTTATCCCGTCGGGCCAGACCGGCGCGCCGGTTGGCGTGCGCAGGATGGCGACGTCGCCGACGCCAAGCTCCGCCAGCAGTCCGTGCGCGATCCACCGGGCCGCGCCGCTGGCGCGCCGCATGCCGGGCTGGCGCGCGGGGAGGGAATGCGCTTCCCCGGGCAGCAGATGGGCCTCGTCGCCGTCGCGGATCATGCGACATCCGATCCGGACTCCCGATGGTGCGATGGCGGCGATCGCTTCGGCCAAGGCGATTTCCTCGGGCAGCCGCGTCACGGCTCGTGCGTCCGTGCCGGCAAAGCGAGATCGGCGATCATTTCGCCGTCCTCGTCGAGCCCTTCTTCGACGAAACCGGCGCTGCGATAGAGGTTTCGCGCCGCATCGTTCTCCGGTTCGTAGCAGATCGAGACGTGGCTGATGTGGCCGAGCCCCTGGATTTCGTCCAGCACTTCGCGCAGCGCGGCCTTGCCGTAACCTTTGCCTTGAGAAGCGCGGTCGATCATGAAGCGGTAGATGCGCGCCTCGTCGTCATCCTCGGGCGCCTCGTACATCAGGAAACCGACGACACGGGTCCCAGCCATGACGACGCGTGGCCGCGCGTCTGCGTCGGTTTCGGCTTCTTCCAGCGAGTCCGCATTGCCGGCGACGAAATCCCTCTGCTCCGGCGCCAGTTCCAGGGCCGTGACCAGGGCACGGTTGGCCTCGGTCACGGCAACGAGACGGATGTCTCCGGTGTTCAAGCCGATGCCCTTCTTCAAGCCGATGCCCTGGCCGATACCTTGGAGCCATCGTCGGTGATCGGCTCGACGAAGCGGTGCAGCTTGGCCGGATTGCCCCTCCATATGGAGTTGGGCTCCAGCTCTTCGCCCTTCATGACGAAGGAGTCGACATCGACCACCGAGCCTTCGCCCATCACGACGCCGTAGTGGACAAAGGCTGAAGGTCCGAGCGTGCAGCCCTTGCCGATGCGGATGAAGTCGGACTTGAAAGCGCCTTCCTCCAGCGAATGGGCCTGGATGACGCAGCCCTCGTTGAGGGTGGCGTCGTCGCCGATCTCTACCAGCGAGCGTTCGGTGAGGTTGCTGCCGCCGTCATAGACCCGTTTGCCAACCTTGACGCCCAGCATGCGCAGGATCATCGGCCGGAACGGCGTGCCGGCGAACAGGCGCACGATCGGCGAATCCGCCAGCTTCCAGTGGCGCTCGTGGCGCCAGAAGGCGACGTCGTAGATCGTCGTCATCTGCGGCTTCAGCCGGCCGAAACCAAGGCTCGCCCGCTCCACGAAGATGTAGAACGGAATGGTGATCGCCGAGGTCAGGAGCACGGCGACGAACAGCGCGACCTCGGCCCATTCGGTGTAGTAGTTCAGCGCCCGGTCCCAGATCGCCAGCGTGACGAACAGCATGACCCATTGCGTTGCCACGAAGAGCAGGATCGTCACCAGATTGTGGCGGTTCTTGTGCGGGATGCGCCGGCGCCGGTCGTCTTCGTCGACGCCCGCGATGAGTTCCTTGTCGCGGTTCACCATGCGCGGGATTTCAAAGGCAGGCGAACCCAGAAGCCCGACATTCTCGCGCAGCGGCCCGTCGATGGGGATCATCACCTTGGTGCCGAGCAGGACGTTGTCGCCGGTGCGCCCGTCCGGCGGATAGTAGATGTTGTTGCCGAGATAGTTGCGCTCGCCGATCCTCGTCGGCTCGAGCCGGAAGGCGGAGGCGGATTTGTGCATGTTGATCATGAACAGCCCGTCCGACACCATGGTCTCGGTGCCGATCTCGCACAGAAGCGGGTTTTCGTGCTGCTGGTTGGAGCCGAAATTGGAGCCGGTCTGCACCACCTTGTTGAGGTTCCAGCCGATCGCTCTCATGTAGTGCACGATGGCCGAGCTGTCGCCGGCCAGCAGGCCGAGCACGCGGGAATTGCTGGAGAATTCAGCGACCGTCTGCAGCCAGTAGCGGAAGCCGTACAGCGTGTAGGTGCGGCCTGGCTTCAACAGCAGGCTGACCAGGCGCGGCACCAGCGTCGCCGCCAGGAAGGATGCGGCCATGTAGCCGAACAGCGTCACCGTGGTGCCGATCGCGACGACGCCGATGGTTTCCTGGTAGTCGTCGCCGACGTTTTCCCAATAGCTGTGGAACAAAAGCGGCAAGGGGGTGACGATGGCAAACAGCCCGATCAGCTGCACCGCTTCGAAGAGGAAGCGCCTGATGTTGGACGGATCGACATTGCGCACCTTGCAATAGTCGGCCGTGGTCGGCACGGCCGGCGAGCCATGCCAGCGTTCGCCGTCGGGGATGCTTTGGCCGCGGTGCAGTGAGGACGAATGGCCGAGCTGGGCGCCGTCGCCGATCCGGGTGTCGATGTCGAGCGTCGAGCCGACGCCGACAAAGGCATCGCGGCCGATGGTCAGCGGCCCGGTGTGGATATAGCCGGACTGCGCCCGGAAGCCGAGGATCATGGATTCCTTGCGCAGGATGGTGTTGGCGCCGATCGAGATGAGATCCGTGCAGACGGGCACGGA
>NZ_RZQY01000691.1:0-3124 GCF_003998575.1 Mesorhizobium sp. M7A.F.Ca.CA.001.10.2.1
ACAATGTTCGGCGCGCTGGCCGCGGACATGGGCAGCAAGGATTCGATCGCGCTCAACGTGCTCGAAGTGCGGCTGGCGATCGAGATTGAATCGGCCGGGATCGCCGCCGTCCGCCGCAATGCCGCGCAGGAGGCGGCGATCCAGGAAGCCTTCTTCGAATTCGAGCGGCTGCTGCTTGCCAGCGAGCCGACCGGTCCGGCCGACCTCGCCTTCCATCGCGCGATCGCCAGCGCCACCAGCAACCCATTCTATGTCGAGATGCTCGACGTGCTCGGCCGGCGCGCCATCCCGTGCGACGTGACTTCGCCCTGGTCGACCGAATTGGCGCAATCCGATAGCTACCAGCGCGGACTGCAGCGCGAGCACCTGGTGATCCTCAACGCCATTACCTCTGGCGATGCCGAGGCCGCGCGAGAGGCGATGCGCGCGCACCTCACCGCCAGCCAGCAGCGTTACCGCGAACGCCTGCATGCGCGTCAGGCTTTTTATTCCAGTTCGGTCAAGGCCGCCGCCGGCGAATGACCCATCTCAAGTCAGGATTGAAATGAACCAGAGCCACACCGACTATACATCCCGCTTTGCCATCGACCCGGTCGCCGCCGCGGCGATGGGAACCGATGAGCTGCGCCACAACTTTCACATTGACGGCCTGTTCCAGCCCGGCCGCATCAGCCTGACCTACACACATTACGACCGCATGATCGTCGGCGGCGCCGTGCCGACGGACGCCGCGCTTCAACTGGAAACGATCAAGCCGACCGGCACCAAGAACTTTCTCGACCGTCGCGAGCTGATCGCCGTCAACATCGGCGGTGCAGGCGTCATCAAGGCCGGCGGCCAGTCCTTCGAATTGCAGGCGCGCGACATGCTCTATCTCGGCATGGGCATCGCTGATGTGTCGTTCGCGTCGGCCGATGCAGATGCGCCGGCCAAATTCTATCTGCTCAGCGCGCCGGCGCATCAGGCCTGGCCCAGCCGGCTGATCCGCATCGGCGACGCCAAGCGCCTCGATCTCGGCAGCAAGGACACCTGCAACGAGCGTTCGATCTTCCAGTTCATCCATGCCGACGGCGTGAAGACCTGCCAGCTGGTGGTCGGCATGACTCAGCTGGCGCCGGGCTCGGTGTGGAACACCATGCCGTGCCATGTGCATGACCGGCGCATGGAGGCCTATCTCTATTTCGACCTGGCGGAGACGGCACGCGTCTTCCACTTCATGGGCGAGCCGGACGAGACGCGCCATATCGTCATGGGCAACGAGGAAGCGGTGCTGTCGCCGGGCTGGTCGATCCATTCGGGCGCCGGCACTTCCAATTATGCTTTCATCTGGGCGATGGCTGGCGACAATGTCGACTATACCGATGTCGACCCGGTGGCGTTGAGCGATCTGCGGTGAGCGACCCCTTCAGCCTTGCCGGAAAAC
Source organism: Mesorhizobium sp. M7A.F.Ca.CA.001.10.2.1 (assembly GCF_003998575.1). Taxonomy (NCBI): domain Bacteria; kingdom Pseudomonadati; phylum Pseudomonadota; class Alphaproteobacteria; order Hyphomicrobiales; family Phyllobacteriaceae; genus Mesorhizobium; species Mesorhizobium sp. M7A.F.Ca.CA.001.10.2.1. The sequence goes on from NZ_RZQY01000691.1 coordinate 1,424, forward strand.
GTTTCCTGGTCACCGGCGCCAACACCGGCATCGGCCAGGGCATCGCCGTATCGATCGTACGCGCCGGGGGCGCGGTGGTCGGCGTCGGCCGCTCGTCGATGGACGATACGGCAGACAAGGTCGCCGCGCTGGGAGGGCAATTCGAGGCGGTCAGCGCCGACCTTGCCGACATTTCGGCCGCCGGCCCGTTGCACGACCGGATCTGGGACGAAAGCGGTCCGCTCGACGGGCTGGTCAACAATGCCGGCATCATCCGCCGCGCCGATGCCGTCGATCTCAGCGAGGCCGATTGGGACGACGTCATGGACGTCAACCTGAAAACGGTTTTTTTGCTCTGCCAAAGCTTTGCAAGGCGTGCCTTGGCAGCTGAGCGGAAGGGCAAGATCGTCAACATTGCCTCCGTGCTGAGTTTCCAGGGTGGCATCCGCGTTGCGTCCTACACTGCCTCGAAGCACGGTGTGCTCGGCATCACGCGTCTGCTCGCCTGCGAATGGGCGGCAAAGGGCATCAACGTCAACGCCATCGCGCCGGGCTATATCGAGACCAACAACACGCAGGCGCTGCGCGCCGATCCCGACCGCAGCGCCGCCATCCTGGCGCGTATCCCGGCCGGCCGCTGGGGCGAGGCGGGCGACATTGGCGACGCCGCCGTCTTCCTGCTGGCGCCGGCGTCGAACTACATGCATGGGGCGGTGGTGCCGGTGGATGGCGGCTGGCTGGCGCGCTAGGTTTTGACGCAATTCCGGGCGGAAAACCGTTTCACACTTTTCTTGGAATTGCTCTGAGGAGACAACGATGACCGCAAAGATTTTCGCGCAAGCCGGCGAGGGCGCCTGGACGAAGACGCCAGACGGCAACAGGCGGCGCGTTCTCCTGCACACCGACGAGTTGATGCTGGTCGAATTCGGCTTCGACAAGGGTGGCGTCGGCGCCCTGCATTCGCACCCGCATGTCCAGGCAAGCTATGTCGCCGAAGGCCGCTTCGAGGTGACCATCGACGGTAGGACCGAAACCATCGAGACCGGCGGCAGCTTCATTGTGCCGTCCGGTCTGGTGCACGGCGTCAAGGCCCTGGAAGCAGGGCGGCTGGTCGACAGCTTCACGCCGCACCGGGCCGATTTCCTCGGCTAGCCAAGGGTAAGAGATCGAGCGGGAATGACCCGCACCCCGAAAGAGGCGCGGGTCTGTTGCCTGGGCGCTTGTGGCGCCGCGGTACTCAAGACATCACCGCAGGATGAGGACCCTGCCGCACCGTGGTGAAGATAGTCTTAATGCGCCGGCGCTGCATGGCACGACGAACCGGAGGCTGCGCTCGCTCGATCAGGTGATGTGACGCAGGAGGCTGAAGAGCCGCTCGAACGTCTTGCCGTAGGGCGGGCGCAACAAGGCTCCGGCGCTCAGCCGCGACTGTGTGAAAACCGGCTTCTCCTTGCTGAACGTCCGAAATCCCCACTCGCCGTGATAGGCGCCCATGCCGCTGGCGCCGACCCCGCCGAAAGGCTGGTTTTCCTGTACCAGATGCAGCATGCAGTCGTTGATGGTGACACCGCCGGCAATAGTCTCGTGCAGGATGCGTTGACGATTGCCGCTGTCGCGGCCGAACCAGTAGAGCGCCAGCGGGCGCTCCGCTCCGTTCACATCGGCAATCGCCTCGTCGATCCCGGTGTATTCTACGATGGGCAGCACCGGCCCAAAAATCTC
>NZ_RZQY01000692.1:0-3113 GCF_003998575.1 Mesorhizobium sp. M7A.F.Ca.CA.001.10.2.1
GATTGGCAATACCGGCCGCACCCGCCATCGATTCCAGATAGGTCAGGTCCTTGAAGGCATTGGCGATGGTGAATTTGTGCGCGTCGCGGTCACCTTCGAGCGTCCAGCGCATGAAGGTCTGGTAGAAGCCGCAATCCATGCGGCCATTGCGAATAACGCTGTCGAAGCGCGGCGGCGAGATGCCGACCTTCTCAGCCAGCGCCAGCGCCTCGGAATAGATCGCGGCGTAGCCGAGCGAGATGAAATTGTTGAGCAGCTTCATGCGATGGCCGTCGCCGGTGTCGCCGATATGGACGATGCGGCCGGCCCAGGTTTCGATCACCGGCTTCACCCTGGCAAAGAGGGCGTCCGGCGCGCCGACCATCGCGTCGAGCGTGCCTTCCCAGGCTTCCTTCGGCGTGCGGCTGAGCGGCGCGTCGACAAAATCGATGCCGAGCGCCTTGAGTTCCTCTGCCAGCGCCACCGTCGAGACCGGATCGGAGGTCGAGCAGTCGACGACGACCGAGCCCTTTTTCAAGCCCTCCTTGAGGCCGCCGGGGCCGCGAATGATGGCTTCGACCTCGCGCGAACCGGTGACGCAGATGAAGACGATATCAGATGCCGCCGCCACATCGCGCGAGGTCGATGCTTCCGTGGCGCCGCGGCCAAGCAGGTCTTCCGCCGGTTTGCGGTTCTTGCGGCCGAGGAAGGTCAGGCTGTAGCCCTTGTCGACGATGTTCTTGGCGATCCCGTGGCCCATCAGGCCAAGCCCGATGAAGCCGATCTTTTCGCTCGCGGCAGTCGTGTTCATGTCTTCAAGTCCTGTTGCAATGATTGATGTCAGGCACTGCCGTTTTGCAGGCGAGGGTGGTTGCGGATGGCGATATTGTCTGACAATACACATAAATTCCTGAGGATGTGGAGAGCAAAATGACGAAGCGGATCATGTTCACCGGCGGCAGCGGCAAGGCCGGACGCCATGTCGTCCAATATCTGGTCGAGCAAGGCTGCCAGGTGCTCAACATCGACACCAAGCCGCTCGACAATCCCAAGGTGCGCACGCTGATTACCGACATCACCGACAGCGGGCAGGTGTTCAACGCACTGTCGAGCTATATGGGCCTGCATGAATTCGACCCCTCGCTGCGCCCGCAGCCGGTCGATGCGGTGGTGCATTTCGCCGCCATCCCGCGCATCATGATCACCACCGACAACGAGGTGTTCCGCATCAATGCGCTCGGCACCTACAATGTCATCGAGGCGGCGGTTAAGCTCGGTATCCGCAAAATTATCATCGCCTCCAGCGAGACGACTTATGGGCTTGTGTTCGCCAACGAGCCGCGCGATCCCAAATATTTCCCGCTCGACGAGGAGTATGATGTCGATCCGATGGACAGCTATGCTTTGTCCAAGGTCGTCAACGAGAAAACGGCGCGGGCCTTTGCGCAACGCAACGGCACCGACATCTACGCCCTGCGCATCGGCAACGTCATCGAGCCGCACGAATATTCGCTGTTTCCGAAATGGTTCGCCGATCCGGGTTTCCGCAAGCGCATCGCCTGGAGCTATGTCGACGCGCGCGACCTTGGCCAGATCACGCTGCGCGCCATCGAGAAGGACGGGCTCGGCTATCAGGTGTTCAACGCGGCCAATGACGACACCTCGTCCGACCTGCCGACTGCCGAACTCCTGAAGCGGTTCTACCCCGGCGTGACGGTCAAGGCCGAACTCGGCGAATACGAGACGCTGCTCTCCAACCGCAAGGCGCGCGACGTGCTGGGCTTCCGCCCGGAGCATAGCTGGCGCAAATACGTCAAGCAGGACTGATCCGCGAAGCAATCGGGGCTGATCTGTGCACAGCGGGCGGCTTTGCGGTGCAAGCCGCTTGCCGCGCTTGACAGCCTGCTTAATACGGACTTTCTGGAACCCATGCGGGACGCGAAGCCGAACAAGGAAAAATCGTTGGGGAAGGCGGTCTCCGGGGACCGTCCGGGCGGCGTTCGCCGCGCCGACGCCGCGCGTATCCCAGGCTCCAGCGTCCACGCCTCGCTGGCCAGCGAAATCGGCCTCAGGATCGTGCGCGGCGACTATCCGCCCGGCACCATCCTGCCCAATGAAGCGAAATGGTCGGAGACCTTCAGCGTCAGCCGCTCGGCGGTGCGCGAAGCCATCAAGATGCTGATGGCCAAGAGCCTTTTGGCCTCACGTCCCAAGATCGGCAGCTGGGTCGAGCCGAAGGAACGCTGGAACCTGCTCGATCGCGATGTGCTTGCCTGGTACGCGACGTCGCCGGATCGCGAAGTGTTCCTCAAGACGGTGCAGGAATTCCGCCACATCATCGAGCCGGAAGCGACCGCGTTTGCCGCCATGCGAAGAACCGACGAGCAGATGGCCGAGATCAGCCTGGCCTGCCGGGAGATGGGAGAGGCGACGAGCCTGCAGGAGCGGACCCGTGCCGACACGCGCTTCCATCTTGCCATCCTGCGGGCTTCGGGCAATGACCTTCTGGTGCCGCTCGGCGTACTGATCGAGTCCGCGTTCGATCACCTCTTTGCCTATACGACGCGGGAGATCGACGATCTCAACCACGCGCAGAAGCTGCACGAGGCGATCGAGAAGAACATCCGCTTGCAGCGCCCCGACGCCGCGCGCAATGCAGTGCGCAAACTGCTCGCCAACACAGACGGCGTCATCCGCGCCCGGTAGGGCCGGCCGCCGCTAATCATCCTTGTCACGTCCGAAGGCGCTGCGCAGTTCGTCCTTGGCGTCCTCAAGCACTTTTTTGCGCGCGGCAGGCAAGTTCTTGCCGGCGCGGTTGATGTAAAAATTCAGCATCGACATGGCGGATTGGAAAGGCTCGGCCTTGCGCCTGTGGCTGTGTTCGGCGGATCGTTTCAGCGAGCCGGCGATCTTCCTGGCGTCGTCGGATTCGAAGACGTGATCCTCAAGATCCATTGCGTTGCTGTGCTCGGTCACCTCGGCCGACCATTTTTTCCTGGTGGCGGTCATCGCTGGACTCCTTTGCAGGGTGGGTTGCCGGGAAAACTCTGCACATCGGCATCGGTTCCGGCCTGGCTCTGGAGCCACGGATTTGCCCGCTGTGGCGCTGCTGCGGCCTGAGAATGCGCCGATAG
>NZ_RZQY01000693.1:0-3112 GCF_003998575.1 Mesorhizobium sp. M7A.F.Ca.CA.001.10.2.1
GATCAAGCTCAAGGCCGACAGCCACGGCCACACCATTCCGGCCGACCGCAAGCAGATCGAGCGCATCCGCTCCAAGCTCGGCATGGTGTTCCAGAACTTCAACCTGTGGAGCCACATGACGCTGATCGAAAACGTCATCGAAGTTCCCGTACATGTGCTTGGCGTCAAGCGCGATGTGGCGATCGGCGAGGCCGAGAAACTGCTCGCCCGTGTCGGTCTGGCCGAAAAGCGCGACGTCTATCCGGCCTATCTGTCGGGCGGCCAGCAGCAGCGCGCGGCGATCGCCCGTGCGCTGGCCATCAATCCGCGCGTCATGCTGTTCGACGAGCCCACCTCCGCACTCGATCCCGAGCTGGTCGGTGAAGTGCTGAAGGTGATCGGCGACCTGGCGCGCGAAGGCCGCACCATGGTGCTGGTCACCCACGAGATGAAGTTCGCCCGCGAGGTCGCGACGCATGTCGTCTATCTCTACAATGGATTGGTCGAGGAAGAAGGCCCGCCCGAGCAGATCTTCGGCGCGCCCAAATCCGAAAGGCTGAAGCAGTTCATCCGCAACATCGGCTAGAACAGGCCGGGACGGAAGAAAACCGGGAACCAACAACAAACTGGGAGTTATGAAATGAAGACCGTTCTGAAGACATTTGCCGCAGCGCTGCTGCTCGGCGTCGCAGCCATGGGCGTGGCCAAGGCCGATCCCGTCAAGATCGGCGTCGCCGCCGAGCCTTATCCGCCCTTCACCTCGCCCGATGCTTCGGGCAAGTGGGTTGGCTGGGAGATCGACTTCATCGATGCCGTCTGCGCCGAGGAGAAGCTCGATTGCGTCATTACCCCGGTCGCCTGGGACGGCATCATCCCGGCACTGACGACCAAGAAGATCGACCTCATCGTCTCCTCGATGTCGATCACCGCCGAGCGCGCGAAGACGATCGATTTCTCGGACAAGTACTATAACACGCCGACCGCGATCATCGGCCCGAAGGACCAGAAATTCGGCTCCGCCCCGGACGACCTCAAGGGCAAGATCGTCGGCGTGCAGGTTTCGACGGTGCACGCTGTCTACGCCAAGAAACATTTTGGCAGCACAGCCTCCGAGATCAAGGAATACCAGACCCAGGACGAAGCCAACAACGATCTTGCCGCCGGCCGCCTCGATGCGGTTCAGGCCGATTCCATCGCGCTTGGCGAGTTCCTGAAATCCGACCAGGGCAAGGCCTGCTGCGACCTGAAGGGCATGGTCGCTCCCGATGACGAAGTGCTCGGACCGGGCGTCGGCGCCGGCGTGCGCAAGGAAGACACCGAACTGAAGGGCAAAATCAACGCCGGCATCAAGGCGATCCGCGCCAACGGGAAGTATGACGAGATCTCGAAGAAATACTTCGATTTCGACATTTACGGCGGCGGCGGCGCGCAGTCGAACTGACGATCCTCGTATGAGCGGTGGGGTATGGCGTCAGCGCCGTGCCCCACCTGCCCGATCTTTCCCAGGCATGTTTGCCGCCGACGCAGCCGTCGGCGGTTGGCCAGCACTTCGGGGGCGACGCTGATCGACGCACTTCTTTCGGCCTCCGCGGCCGGCATCACCGAGCTTCTCTCGCCCTACCCGCCAGGCTGGGGCGGGACGCTTCTGGTCGGGCTGCTGCACTCCATCGAGATCGCGCTGGGCGCCACGTGCCTCGGCCTTCTGATCGGCACCGGCGGCGCCTATGGCAAGCTTTATGGCGGGCCGGTGGTGCGCGATCTCCTGGCGGTCTACACCACCATCGTGCGGGCTGTGCCCGAACTGGTGCTGATCCTGCTGCTCTATTACGCCGGAACCGACCTGATCAATCAGGCGCTGACGGCCATGGGCTATCAGCGCGTCGACGTGAGCGGCCTTGCCGCCGGCATCGCCGTGCTCGGCTTCGTCCAGGGCGCCTATTCGACAGAGGTGATACGCGGCGCGATCCTGGCCATTCCGCAGGGCCAGATCGAGGCCGCCCGCGCCTATGGAATGTCTCCGGGCCTGCTGTTGCGGCGCATCACCTTGCCGTCAATGCTGCCCTTCGCCATACCGGGCCTCGCCAATCTCTGGCTGATCGCCACCAAGGATACCGCGCTATTGGCGGTCGTCGGCTTCTACGAACTGGCGCTGGCGACGCGGCAGGCGGCGGGTGTCACCAAAGCCTATTTCACCTTCTTTTTCGCGGCGGGCGTGCTCTATCTGCTTTTGTCGCTGTTCTCCAACCTCGTCATCGGCCGGGTCGAGACCTGGTCGCGGCGCGGCATGCCTTCGCTCAAGGAGGCGCGCTGATGGCCAACGAGGCTGCCATCATCAACGTCGTCGCGCGAACATCGCTGTGGCTGCAGCCGCACCGCATCGTGCTGATCCTGATCGCACTGGGCCTTGTTTTGTCGGCTGCCTTTTTCATGCGCTGGGACTGGCTGCCGCAATATTATGAAATGGGCTTGATCGGCATCTGGCGGTCGCTGTGGATCCTGGCCGTCACCTGCGTGCTGGGCTTTCTGCTCGCCGTGCCGCTCGGGCTGGCGCAAGCCGCCGGCTCATTCTGGTTCGCCGCGCCTGCCAAGGTGTTCTGCACGGTGATCCGGGGCACGCCGCTGCTGATCCAGCTCTGGCTGCTCTATTACGGCCTGGGTTCGCTGTTCCCGCAATATCCGTGGATCCGCGAATCCTGGATGTGGCCATATCTCAGGCAAGCCTGGCCCTATGGCGTGCTGGCGTTGACCCTGTCTTTCGCCGGCTATGAGGGCGAGGTGATGCGTGGCGCCTTTGCCGGTGTGCCCAAGGGACAACTGGAGGCGGCGCGTGCCTTCGGCATGAGCCGCTGGAAGGCATTCCGGCGGATCTGGCTGCCGCAGGCCATCTACCGGGCGCTGCCGACGCTGACCGGCGAGACCGTGCTGCAGTTGAAATCGACGCCGCTGGTGGCAACGATCAGTGTCATCGACATCTTCGCCGTTTCGTCCAAGGTGCGGCAGGACACCTACCTCACCTATGAGCCCCTGCTGCTGCTGGCGCTGATTTACATGACGATCACCGGTATTCTGGTCTTCGCCTTCAGCAGGATAGAGGCCAGGATCCCCAACAAGATTGGCTAGAGGGGAGTAGGGG
>NZ_RZQY01000694.1:0-3106 GCF_003998575.1 Mesorhizobium sp. M7A.F.Ca.CA.001.10.2.1
GCTCCACACCGAGGCGGCGAGGCCATAGCGCGTGTTGTTGGCTAGCTCGATCGCTTCCTCGGTGTTGCGGAAGGTCATGGTCGCCAGAACAGGGCCGAACACCTCTTCTTGTGCCAATATGTTAGCCGGCGAAACACCTGTGGCGAGCGTCGGCAGATGGTAGTAGCCGGAAGACGGCAGCGCCGCATCCGGCTGCCAGCAGACGGCGCCCTGCCTGGCGCCTTCGGCAACCAGGCCCTTGACGCGGTCAAGCTGGGTCAAGTCGACCAGCGGGCCGATATCGGTGTTCTTGTCGAGCGGGCTGCCGACGCGCAGCCGGCTCATCCGCGTCTTGACCTTGGCGATCAGGGCGTCGGCGATGCCTTCCTGCACCAGCAGGCGCGAGCCGGCGCAGCAGACCTGCCCCTGGTTGAACCAGATACCGTCGACCAGGCCTTCGACGGCGCTGTCGAGATCGGCATCCTCGAAGACGATGAAGGCCGACTTGCCGCCGAGCTCCAGCGACAGTTTTTTCCCGGACCCCGCAGTGGCTTTCCTGATGATCTTGCCGACCTCGGAAGAGCCGGTGAAGGCGATCTTCTGGATGCCGGGATGGTTGACGATGGCCACGCCGGCCTCAGGTCCGCCCTGGACGATGTTGACGACGCCTTTCGGCACGCCGGCGCGTTCGCAGATCTCGGCGAACAGGATTGATGTCAGCGGCGTGAACTCGGCCGGCTTCAGCACCACCGTGCAGCCGGCGGCGAGCGCCGGCGCGATCTTCCAGGCCAGCATCAGCAGCGGAAAGTTCCACGGGATGATCTGGCCGACGACGCCGACGCCCTTGTGGCCGGGGAAATCCTTGTCCAGCGCCTGCGCCCAGCCGGCATGATGGATGAAATGGCGGATCGCCAGCGGCACGTCGATGTCGCGGCTTTCGCGGATCGGCTTGCCATTGTCGATTGTCTCAAGCACCGCGAACAGGCGCTGGTGGCGCTGCATGGCGCGGCCGATGGCATAAAGCACCTTGGCCCTGACATAGCCCGAGGCTGCCGACCATTTCGGCAACGCCTTGGTGGCCGCCGCCACCGCCGCGTCGATGTCGGCGGCATTGGCGTCCGAGACCTTGGCCAGCAGCTTGCCGGAGGAGGGCTCGCTGGTCTCGAAGGTCTTGCCGCCGGACGCGGCTTTCCAGTCGCCGCCGATGAACAGCGCCTTGGAAAAATCGCGCGCGGCAAGCCAGGCGTCGGCCTCGTTGCGGGCTTCCGGCGCCGGGCCGTACTCCATGGCGTGATAGCGGTCGAGGATGTTCATCAGGTGCCTCCTTCACCCTCCCCCTTGTGGGGAGGGTCGATCGGCAAGGCCGATCGGGGTGGGGGTAAATGTCTCATGCCATCGCGTGGCGATGATTGGCCGAATAGTGTCCGGTCAGATGGTGCTCGAGCTGGCGCTCGATGTCGGTCAAGAGGCTCGAGGCACCGAAGCGGAACAGCTCGGGCTCCAGCCAGGGCCGGCCGAGTTCTTCCTTCATCAGCACCAGCCAGTCGAGCGAGGCCTTGGCCGTGGATATGCCGCCGGCCGGCTTGAAGCCGATGAGATAGCCGGTTTCCTCGAAATAGGCCCTGATGGCGCGCACCATGGCGAGGCCGACAGGCAGCGTCGCGTTGACGCTTTCCTTGCCGGTCGAGGTCTTGATGAAATCGGCGCCCGCCATCATCGCCACCATCGAGGCCAGCATGACATTGCGCAGCGTGGCGAGGTCGCCGGTGCCGAGGATGACCTTCAGATGCGCGTCACCGCAGGCGGCGCGCATCGAGACGATCTCGTTGTAGAGCTCCCGCCATTTGGCGCCGAACACCAGCCCGCGCGGGATGACGACGTCGATCTCGTCGGCGCCGTCGCGGACCGAGGCCTCGATCTCCTGCAGGCGGGTCGACAGCGGCGTAAGGCCATGCGGGAAGGCGGTGGAGACGGCGGCGACATGGATGCCAGTGCCGCGCACGGCATCGACGGCGGTGGCAACGAAGGGGTGGTAGACACAGACGGCGGCCGGGCGGATGGTTTCACCTGATATGCCGAGGCCCTCGACAATGTCGCGGCGGAACGGATTGATCGCCTTGGCGCAGAGCCGGCGCACGCGCTCCTCGGTGTCGTTGGAATTCAGCGTCGTCAAATCCATGCAGGCGACGGCGCGCAGCAGCCAGGCCGCCTGGTTGTCGGCCTTTATCGAGCGCCGCTTGGTCAGGCTGGCGACGCGCCGTTCCAGCGCCGAGCGATTGACGCTGCGCACCGATTCCATGAAGCCGAGGTCGAGCTTCATGCCTGGATTGCGCGCAATGCGATGGTCCGGGGGAACGGCTGTGTTGGCGGCGGCACGCGCGGGCAGCGGCGTCACCTTGGACGAGCCGACATCGGCTTCGCGGATTGTGCTGCTCATCTCCTGCCCTTTCATTCAGCGACGTGTGCCGAAGATAGCCCGTGAAGCCGTACTTCACGAGTCCTGCGGGCGGTCATAACCGAAAAAGGCGGCGAAAGCAGCAATTTTTGACCGTGCGGTCAAAAACATAGACTTCGAGATGTTGGTGCGTCTCAGCCGACGAAGGCGCGCTCGACGACAAAAGTCGCTGGATGGCTCAGCGACCCTTCCTCGAAGCCAAGGCTTTCGGCCAGTTCCTTGACGTCCTTCAGCATATGCATCGAGCCGCAGATCATGATCCGGTCGGTTTCCGGGTTGAGCTTGTCGATGCCGAGATCGCTGTAGAACTTGCCGGAGCCGATCAGCGCGGTGATGCGGCCCATGCGTGCCGATTCCTCGCGGGTCGTCGAATTGTAGAGCGTGACGCGCCCGGAGGTCAGCTCGCCGATCAGCGGGTCGCTTTCGAGTGCTGCGACCAGTTCCTGGCCATAGGTCAGCTCGGCATTGTCGCGGCAGGTATGGGTCAGGATCAGCTGATCGAACTTGTCGTAGGTGTCGGGGTCGCGCAGCAGGCTGGCGAAGGGCGCGATGCCGGTGCCGGTCGAGATCATGAACAGCCGCTTGGCCGGCGTCAGCGCGTCGACCACCAGCGTGCCGGTCGACTTCTGGCGCATGATGACGGTGTCGCCGACCTGGATCTTCTGCAGCTCC
>NZ_RZQY01000695.1:0-3101 GCF_003998575.1 Mesorhizobium sp. M7A.F.Ca.CA.001.10.2.1
GTCATGATGCGCAACACGCCGAGCGCCTGCGGCTGGTATCTGGAGAGGCTTTCGAAAAGCTTCATAATGACTCCATTTTCAATCCGCCCGGCCATAGATTATCGCCCAGGAATGACCATTCACTTCGCATGGCCTGCCGTCAACAATCGGTGATTGGGAATGTTCCCAATTGCCATTAAAATTTTCTCGCCAAGGTTGCATTAGTATCTCTATGGTTGTATTGATGCGTGTACAACAATCCTGAATGTGTGGGGGCCTTTGCCATGAAAAAAGTCGTCATCAGCCTTTTCGCGATCCTCGCAGGCATTAGCTTCGCCATGGCCGAGGACGCCGGCTGTGAGGCGTTCAAGTGGCCGGTGACGCGGGAGCAGACCCTGTTTGCCGCAGCACCGGCAACGCCGTCCGGAGCGGCGCTGGCGGTTGGTGAGGCTGCGGACCTGGCGCTGGTGCCGGTAGGGAAAGCCGGTTTTGCGGTAGCGCCCGAACGTGCGCCGGCATCGGACACGTTTGGCGCCGTTGCCAGCGTGGAGGTGCCGTCCGAGGGGGCCATCCAGATCAGTCTCTCGGGCGAGGCCTGGATCGATGTCATCCAGAATGGCCAGGCCATCAAGTCGGCGGGCTATAGTGGCGTGAAAACATGCCCTGGCATCCGCAAGAGCGTGCGCTTCAAGCTTGCGCCTGGCCCGGCCACCGTTCAGTTCAGCGGCGCGAAGAAAGCTGAGCTGAAGGTCGCGGTGCTGGCGCCGGAATGAGACGGCGCCAGTCAGGGGTAGAGGCCTTCATCGGTAGTCCGATGAAAGCCCGCGCTTTGTTTCAGCGATGTTCGATCGCGGTCAGCGGACCGGCGCCATCAAGGCGAAATGCGCGCCCTGCGGGTCCTGGCATTGGACGATCCAGCTGCCGCCCGGGACCTCCATCGGCCCCATCAGGATCTTGCCGCCATTGTCGGTCACCCGTTTGGCCGCCGCATCGATGGCCGGAACATTGAAATAGAACTGCCAGACCGGGACCGGAATCTGCTCGGGCTTGTTCATGATGCCGCCGCCGGATTCGGGGCCGGCTGTAAAGGTCTGGTAAGTGCCCACCGGGCCCATGTCGAAATCGCCGGCGTCGACCCAGCCGAACTGCTCGGAATAGAAATCGAACGCGGCTTTCCAGTCGCTCGTATAAAGCTCGTGCCAGCCGATGTGGCCCGGCGTGCCGGCCGGCACGACAGGCTGGTCGGGACCGTTTGGCTGCAGGAACATGAAGGTCGCGCCTTGCGGATCGGCGACGACGGCAAAGCGGCCGACGCCCGGAATGTCGTCGGGCTGGCGGTGAACGGTGCCGCCGGCTTTCTCCAGCGATGCCGTGGCAGCGTCGACATCCCTGGTGTGGATATAGCCAAGCCAGGCGGGCGGCATGCCCATCTTGGCTGCATCCTCAGGCAAGGTCATCAGGCCGCCGACGCCACGTTCGCCGACATTCATCACGACATAGCGCGGGATGCCGGGCGCCTTGTCGAAGGGCTGCGCCGTCCAGCCGATGACTTGGGTGTAGAATGCCTCGGCGGCGTCGAGATCTGACGTCATCAATTCGTACCAGAAGAAGGGCATCGGGGCTTTTGGCATTTCGGTCTCCTCACCTTTCATACGTGATCGTCGTCCATCATAGGACGATCCTCACGACGGGAATCCGACACCGCCCGGAAAACAATGGGTGTGTGTGCCAAGCGTTCCCTGGTTGCGCACCCAGCGGTTTTCGATTTCTCTACGGCTATGAAGGGTTGTCGTTCATGCGCTTGATGTCGCTCACGCCCGAGCTTGTCGCACTGTGCCATCGGGAGGAGGCCGATCCCGGCCCGGACCCGAGCTGGACAGACATGAACGACGAGGACTTTCGAGACCTTGCCTTGCGGCTGTCCAATGAAGCCGATGAGGGGCCGCTATGGGTGTTCGCTTATGGGTCGCTGATCTGGAAGCCGGAATTCGAGTCGGTCGAGCAACAGCTCGCCACGGCCTTTGGCTGGCACCGCTCTTTCTGCCTCGACATGGTGCGTTGGCGGGGCAGTGCCGAGCAGCCTGGGTTGATGATGGCGCTCGAACGGGGCGGACGCTGCAACGGCGTGATCTATCGCTTGCCGGAGGGCGAAAAGCCGGCGCAGGTCGAAAGGCTGCTGCGGCGCGAAATCAGCGACCACGAAAGCATCGAGACGGTCCGGTGGCTGCCGGTGCATACGCCGCAAGGCACGCTGCGCGCGCTCGGCTTCTGGGTCGGCGTGAAGGGCAGGGGAACGTCGCTGAACCAGCCGTTGGACAGAGTGGCGAGCGTGCTGGCCAGAGCCTGCGGGCATATCGGATCCGGCGCCGAATATCTCTACAACACGGTCAGCCACCTCGAGGCGTTCGGCATCCATGACCGCAATCTGTGGCGACTGCAGCAGCTGGTCGCAGAGGAGGTCAAGACCATTCATGGCTGTAAGCTTGAACCCGGCCATTCGCTCGCACTGTGAAAGCAGCCTCGGCCTCCGATAACATGAGTAAAAAAATCATGTTATTATCCAGCCTTTTCAGAGACTTGCGCCGAAAATTGACCAATTGATAAAAAAATAAAACGTGCTAGCCTTCCTCAAAAGAAAACATGGGGAACTGACGATGCCAGAAGGCCAATTCAGGGAAGGCATTGCGGGCGGCAGGCTCTCGGCCGACCAGTATGCGGATAATTTTTCCGACCTGCATCCGCCGCTCGATCACCACGAGGCGCTGGTCGAATCCGATCGCTGTTATTTCTGCTACGACGCGCCGTGCATGAACGCATGCCCGACCTCGATCGACATTCCACTGTTCATCCGCCAGATCTCGACCGGCAATCCGATCGGTTCGGCCAAGACCATCTTCGACCAGAACATATTGGGCGGCATGTGCGCCCGCGTCTGCCCGACCGAAACGCTGTGCGAAGAAGTCTGCGTGCGCGAAGTGGCGGAAGGCAAGCCGGTGCAGATCGGCCGCCTGCAGCGCTATGCCACCGACGTCGCCATGAGCGAGAACAAACAGTTCTACCCGCGCGCCGAGCCGACCGGCAAGACTGTCGCCGTGGTCGGCGCCGGGCCGGCCGGCCTTGCC
>NZ_RZQY01000696.1:0-3097 GCF_003998575.1 Mesorhizobium sp. M7A.F.Ca.CA.001.10.2.1
GGCCTCGACGTGACCTTCGCCGACAATCCCGATTTTGCCGAGGGCCTGTCCACCTCGCTGAAAGCCAGCATCGCCTATCTGCCGGAAGATTCCGCCGGCGTGATGATCGTTCTCGGTGACATGCCTGATATCACGTCCGATGACCTCGACAGATTGATCGATGCTTTCCGCAAGGCCGGCGGCAACGCGGTGGTCCGCGCCTCGCATGACGGCAAGCGCGGCAACCCTGTGCTTTTGCCGCGCTCGCTGTTTCCGGCGATCGCCCATCTCGAAGGCGACACAGGCGCGCGCCATCTGGTCGAGACCGAAGGGCTCGATGTCATCGATGTCGAAATCGGCGCGGCGGCGTCAGTCGATGTCGACACACGCGAGGCGCTGGAAGGCGCCGGCGGCGTGCTGCAGGATTGACAAACCCAAGCCGAATTACGCATGCCTTGGACATGTCTATCCGCTGCCAAATTTTCTGTGCCTTTGCAGTCGCGACCGCGTTGCTGTCTCCGGCCGCGCAAAGCCAGACGCTGTCCTTAAAACCCTTCAAGGACGATCTCTTCGCCTATCCGGCCACGCTATCGTCCGACACCAATGGCGCCTATACCGTCATCGACTACCGCGAGATGCGCGATATCAACCAGCGTGACCAGGTGCCGGAGCGCCGGGTAAACGCCCAATACACCGACACCGGCGTCCGCAAGATGCAGCAGGATCTGTTGCTGAAAACCGATGCCGGCGATGTCAGGCATGTCGCCGCAGGCAAGACCGAGGGCGCCGGCATCATCGTGCTTTATCTGCACGGGCAGGGCGGCAGCCGCAAGCAGGGTGTCGACGACTTCACCTTCGGCGGCAATTTCAACCGGCTCAAGAACCTGATGGCCGGCAATGGCGGCCTCTATCTCAGTCCTGATTTCCCCGATTTCGGCGACAAGGGAGCGGCGCAGGTGGCGGCGCTGATCGGTCATTATGCCGAACAGTCGCCAGGCGCGAAGATCTTCGTCGCCTGCGGCTCGATGGGCGGCGCGCTATGCTGGAAGCTGGCCGCGCGCAAGGATACAGGCGGACGCATCAATGGCCTGCTGCTGCTCGGTTCGCTGTGGGATGAGAGCTTTTTCACCAGCCCGGCCTTCAAGCGCCGCGTGCCGGTCTTCTTCGGCCAGGGCAGCCACGACGTCGTCTACCCCGTGGCAAAGCAGGAGGCGTTCTTTCGCTCGATCCTGACCAAATCGAAGACCTATCCGACCCGCTTCGTCCGCTTCGAGACCGGCACCCATGGCACGCCGATCCGCATGACCGACTGGCGCGGCACGCTCAACTGGATGCTGTCGAAGGCGCCCTGATCGACGCAGCCTGCAAGCTCGTGTGATGCTCAGGGCGCGGTGTTATAGTCGACAACCGTCTCCGGATTTTGCTCGCCGTCATAGGACGCATCGACGTCATACTGGACCAGCGAAAAATTGCCGTTGCGGAACAGATACGTCCCTGCGTCGGACGCATCGCCGATGCCGCGCCACTTGTTGAATGTTGTGATCGTGTGGGCAGCCTCATCATAGTCGGAATTGACCGCCCAGCCGGACGTCTGGAAACCGACGATACTCATGCCCAGCAATTTGCCGTTGCTGTCATTGTTCTCGTAGCGGATGTCCATCTTGGGCTCGGCGAACTGCAACTGCTGCACGCCCGACACGTCGTCGGTCATGTAGTAGATCGAGCTTTCATTGTAGGCCGCGGCCGAACAGGAAAAATGGAACAGCCGCGTCTCCTTGTCGGGTTCGCCGGGCTGCGCATCCTTGTCCTTGTATTTAATCGAAAAAACGGTCGGCTCATTGGCAAGGAACTGCTTGTCGCACTGGTCGCCATAGGTTGCCAGAAAGGCCTTCTTGGCCTGCTCCAGTGCGGTGTCTTTCTTTGGCGGTGGCGGCCCGTCGCCGCAGCTTGGCGGCAGCGCCTCTTCGAAATCGGCGGTGGAGGGTTTCAGCGCGCCTTTTTCGATATGGATCGGATCGAAGGGCGGCTCCGCCTGGATCTGGGCATTCACCTGGCGCAGCGTATAGCAACCGGCAAAGACCTTTTCGCCGCCGGCCTTGTCCGTCGCGCGAATGGCGACGGGGACGTTGTAGAAAATGCTGCCAGCCGCACCTTCGTCGGAAACAGCTCCGGTCTCGACCTCGACCTTGTGGGTCCCATCAAAACCCTTGACGAAACTGTCGAAATCCTTTGCCGGCTTTGTATCGCTGAAATACCCCCAGGCGCGGGCGAATTCGTGCCGGCTGATGGCGCTGTACAGCGAACGGACAACCGCGTCGGCGCTCGACCGATCGTCGATATAGGGCGCTTCGGGGGCATCGTCGGCAGCCAATACCGTCTGGCCGATCGGTGCCAGGGAGAGAAAGGCAGTCGCTGCGAAAAGGGCGCGTCTCATCGGGAACCTCCGCTCGATAGAGGATTCTACGACGGCGATTGCGGCAACGTGGTGACGCAGGCTCGACGGACTTGAAGAATCGCGCGCGAAGGCGCTACGTCGCGTCCGCCGGCGTTCGGCCGGACAGGAGATTTGACGTGACGATATCGATGTATGAGGCGTCCGTGCCGGTGTTTTCGGCCAGGCTGAAAGCGCTTTCCGATGTGCTGGCGACCGCCGAACAGAATGCGCTTGACCGCAAGATCGACCCGCAGGTGTTTCTGACGGCGCGGCTGGCGCCAGACATGTTCGCCTTGACCAGGCAGGTGCAGATCGCCACCGATCATGCCAAGGGCGCGCCGTCACGGCTCGCCGGGCGCGACGTGCCGAGATACGAGGACAACGAGGCGAGTTTCGCCGAAATTCAGGCGCGCATCACCAAGACCCTCGACCTTCTGGGCACATTTTCGGCTGCCGAGTTCGACGGCTCCGACGACAAGATCATCGAGCTGAAGCTTGGCGGACGGGAAAGTTCGATGCCCGGCCTGCAGTATCTGCTGCATGTGGCTATGCCCAACTTCTATTTCCACCTCACCACGGCCTACGACATTCTTCGCCACAATGGCGTGCCGTTGGGCAAGGCGACATTCCTGGGAACGCGCTAGGGAATTGAGTTTTTGGAGATGTCCCGGATCGATCCGGGAC
>NZ_RZQY01000697.1:0-3090 GCF_003998575.1 Mesorhizobium sp. M7A.F.Ca.CA.001.10.2.1
CCGATCAGCTCCGGCAGCGGTGTCGGCGTCATCGTCATCTCGTCGGAGCTGCCGGAGCTGATCGGTCTGTGCGACCGCGTTGTCGTGGTGCGCGAAGGCAGGATCGCCGGCGAACTCGCCGCCAGCGAGCTCGGCGAGGAAGCCATCATCATGCTCGCCTCGGGCGTTCAAGACAGTTCAAATCAAAGGCAGGCCCAGAATGTCGCCTAGGGAATCAGGAGAAGCGCTCGTGCACGCCGAGATCAAGGCCGCCGGGCGGCGCATCAATTTCGCTCAGCTCGCCTCGATGCGCGAGGCCGGGCTGATCGTCATCATCCTGGCGCTGTGCATCGCCATGAGCTTCGCCTCGCCGCACTTCCTGACATGGGGCAATTTCCGCGCCATGCTGATGAGCTTTTCCATCGAAGGCATCGTCGTCGTCGGAATGACGATCCTGCTCATCGTCGGCGGCATCGACCTTTCCGTCGGCTCGGTCGTGTGTTTCTCGATGGTGGTCTCGGGTGCGCTGTTCCTTGCCGGCCTCGATCCCTGGACGGCAAGCCTGATCGGCATCGGCGTCAGCGCGCTGATCGGCGCGGCGATGGGCTTCTTCGTGACCGTGATCGGCCTCAATCATTTCATCACGTCGCTGGCGGCCATGGTCATCGTGCGCGGCATGTGCCTGGTGGTCACCAAGGGCACGCCGCTGTCGCTGTTCACCCTGCCGCCGGCCTTCAAGGCCATAGGCCAGGGCAGTTTCAACAACATCCCCTATGTCATCCTGATCTTCATCGTCGTGGTGGCCATCTTCGACTTCCTGCTGCGTCGCGCCACGGCCTTCCGCAAGGTTTTCTACACCGGCTCCAACGAGAAGGCCGCGCAGTTCTCCGGCATCCGGACCAATCAGGTGAAGTTCTGGGTCACGGTGCTGTGCTCGACGCTGGCCGGACTGGCCGGTGTCATCTACATGGCGCGCTTCGGCGCGGCGACACCGACCTTCGGCGCCGGCATGGAACTCAACATCATCGCCGCGGCCGTCATCGGCGGCGCCTCGCTCAATGGTGGCTCGGGCACCATCTTCGGAGCGATCCTCGGCATGGCGTTGCTGTCGGTGGTGACGAGCTCGCTTATCCTGCTCGATGTCTCGGTCTATTGGCAGGACATGATCAAGGGATGCATCCTGCTCGCAGCCGTATCGATCGATCACTTCCTGCACCGCAAGAAGTCCTGAACTCTAAAGGCACCGCAGCAAGACCATGGCCCCTCCCAACACCCGCGACGACATCGCCGCTGTTCGTCAAATGCACCAGGCGCTTGTCCTGCATTACGTCGAAGGCAAGACCCAGGCCGAGATCGCCGGGGAACTCGGCATCTCGCACGCGACGGTCAACCGGCTGATCAAGCGCGGCCACCAGCTCGGCCTCGTCGAGATCAAGATCAAGTCGCCGATCGACCATCTGGTCGACCTGGAAGCACGGCTGGTTGCGCTGGGCGGCATCGAGCGGGCGATGGTGGTGCCGTCGGTCTCCGAGAATCCGCACACGGCCCTGCAGCGGGTCGGCGAGGCGGCGGCTGGGCTGCTGCTCGACACCATCAAGGACGGCGACACGATCTCGATCACCGGCGGCAAGGGCGTCAGCGCGCTGGTCGCCGGTCTCAAGCCGGGGCGCCGATACGACGTCGAGATCATTCCCGCAACCGGCCTGGTGCAGGGCAAGCACTACACCGACGTCAACCACGTCGCCTCGCTGATGGCCGACAAGCTCGGCGGCCGCGCCTACCAGATCCATGCGCCGCTGTTTGCCGACACCGCGCAGCAGCGCGAAATGCTGATGGGCATCAGCTCCGTCGCCGACGTGTTTCGCAAGGCGCGCGAGGCGGATGTCGCGGTGGTGGGTGTCGGCTCCATCCTGACCGACGATTCCAGCTACTACGACCTGCATCCGTCCTCGAATGCCGATCGCCAGGCGATCGAGAAGTCCGGGGCGACAGGCGAGCTGCTCGCTCATCTCATCGACCGCCAGGGCAAGCTTTGCAACTACTCGCTCAACCGTTCGCTGGTCTCGTTGACGCTTGACGAGTTCGCGACCATCCCGCGCTCGATCGGCATTGCAAGCGGCCCCAGCAAGGTCGCGCCGATCCTCGCCGCCCTGCGCGGCAACCATCTCGACACCATCGTCACGGACGAGGCCACGGGGCTCCAGATCCTCGAGCTGGCCGAACAGGAGGTAGCATGAATTCTCGACAGATCCAGCGGCAGATCGGCAAGTCCGGCATATCGGCGTCGGCCGTAGGCCTGGGCACCTGGGCGATTGGCGGGTGGATGTGGGGCGGCACCGACGAGAAGGAGTCGGTCAGGGCGATCGAAGCCTCGATCGATGCCGGCCTCAGCCTGATCGACACAGCGCCGGCCTACGGTCTTGGCCGCAGCGAGGCGATCGTGGGCACCGCCATCAAGGGCAAGCGCGACAAGGTGGTGATCGCGACCAAATGCGGGCTGAACTGGCATTCGGGCAAGGGCGGCCATTTCTTCGATCAGGACGGCAAGCCTGTGCATCGCTATCTCGGCGCCGACGGCATCGCCTATGAGATCGAGCAGAGCCTGCGCCGTCTGGGCACCGATCATATCGACCTCTACATCACCCATTGGCAGGACCCGACGACGCCGATCGCCGAGACGATGGCGGTATTGGAAAAGCTCAAGGCAGCCGGCAAGATCCGCGCCATTGGCGCCAGCAACATCAGCGCCGAGGATCTTGGCCAGTATATCGATGCCGGCCAGCTCGATGCGATCCAGGAGCGCTATTCGATGATCGACCGCGACATCGAGAGCAGCCTGCTGCCGATCACCCGCCGCCATGACATTGCCACCCTCAGCTACTCGTCGCTGGCGCTGGGGCTGCTTACCGGCACGGTCGACCCAGAGCGCACATTCGGCGGCGACGACCAGCGCAAGGACAACCCACGCTTTTCCACGGCCAACCGGCAGAAAGTCGCAAAGCTGAAAGAGGCAATCGCCCCGATCTCCGAGAGCCACCAGGCGTCGACGGCGCAGATCGTCATCGCCTGGACGCTCGCCCAGCCGGGCATCACCTTCGCCCTGTGCGGCGC
>NZ_RZQY01000698.1:0-3076 GCF_003998575.1 Mesorhizobium sp. M7A.F.Ca.CA.001.10.2.1
TCCCCGTATAGTGACGGGGAGAAGAAGACTAAACCAGCGGCTTCAGAGCCACCCACACAGCGCCGCCGATCAGGCCCAGGAAGATCAGCCAGCCGACCTGGTTATTCGACCTGAACAGCCGCAGGCATTGGTCCGGATTGTCGATATCCAACACGGCGATCTGCCGCGCCATATGGGCGCCGGCGGCGATCAGTCCGGCCAGCGCCACCACCGGCGCTTGCGCCGACGCGAAGGCGATGGCGAAGCAGATCAGCGCGCCGCCATAAAGCCCGGCCAGCCACGATTTGGTGTTATCGCCAAACAGGCGTGCCGTCGAGCGCACGCCGACAATGGCGTCATCTTCCTTGTCCTGATGTGCGTAGATCGTGTCGTAGCCGATCACCCACAGGATCGAGCCGATATAAAGCATGATGGCAGGCCCATCGAGATCGCCGAACTCGACCGCCCATCCCATCAGCGCGCCCCAGGAAAAGGCAAGGCCAAGCACCAGTTGCGGCCAGTTGGTTATCCGCTTCATGAATGGATAGATGGCGATGACCGCCAGTGAGCAGATGCCGAGCAGGACGGCGAAGCTGTTGAACTGGATGAGCACGACGAGGCCGACCAGGGCCTGCAGGACGAGAAACAGCCATGCCCGCCGGCGCGTCGCCTTGCCCGACGGCAACGGTCGCGAGCGCGTGCGCTCCACCTGGCTGTCGATGTCCTCGTCGACGAGGTCGTTGTAGGTGCAGCCGGCGCCGCGCATGGCGATGGCCCCGACCAGGAACAGCACGAGATACAAAGGCGCCGGCAGCAGTGAGAGCAGCGGGTCGCCCGGACGCGGATAGGCGCTTGCCGCCAAGGCTGCCGACCACCAGCACGGCCACAGCAGCAACTGCCAGCCGATCGGCCTGTCCCATCGAGCAAGCTGCGCATAGGGCCATATCGAGCGCGGCAGCACGCGGTAGACCCAATGGCCGTTCGGCGCATCGGCGACACGGCCCTGGGCCGCTTTCGACTGGATATTTTCCATGTCCATGGAGTGGCAGCAGCGGCAGAAACCGTCAAGCGGCAAGCGGAGACGCGGCGCCTGTCAGCCTTTCACGAGGCAAAGATGTCGCGGGTGGCGAACCAGTCCCTGGCCACCTCGACGAAGGCCAGCGCTGCATTCGACACACGCTGATGCGTGTCATAGGTCAGCAGGATCCGCTGCATGGGCAGCGGATCGGACAGCGGCTTGCAGATAAGCGGCAGGCCGTCATAGCTGCGGTCGCCGTGCGGGCGGGTATAGCTGACCGCGACGCCGAAGCCGTTGGCGACCATGCTACGCTGCAGTTCGAACGAGCTTGTCGTCGTATCGGCCACCGGCGAGAGGCCGCGGCTGCGGAACAGGTCGAGCATGTGCTGCCAACTGTGCGGCTGATCCGTCGTGATCAGCGGATAGGCGGCCAGATCGGCAAGGCTGACCGTTGGGCGGTCCGCCAGGGCATGGCCTGCCGGCAACAGCGCGTGTGGACGAAGTTCGCGCAGCAGGATGCGGGCGAAATGCGTCGGCAGGCTGAGATCATAAGTCAGGCCGAGATCGATGGCCGCATCTCCCAGCCGTCGTCCCAGAGTCTCGAACGTCTCGTCGCGAACGACGATTTTGACGGCCGGATAGCGTTCGGAGAAGGCGCGGATCAAAGCCGGCGCGAAGAAAGGCGCCAAATCCTCGAAGCATCCCAGCACCAACTCACCGCTGACAGCCGATTTGCTTGAACCCAGGCCGACGAGTTCTTCCGTTTCGGTGAGAACCTGCCTTGCCTTGGCCACGACGGCGCGGCCGAACGATGTCGGCGACACGCCGCTTCCGCGCTGGCGGACGAACAGCTTCTGGCCGAAATTCTTTTCGACCGCGTCAATGGCCACCGAGATCGACGGCTGCGAAACGTTCAGCATCTTTGCCGCTCCGGTGACGCTGCCGTGACGCGCCACGGCAACAAGATAACGCAATTGGGTGAGGGTCACATTCATAGGATAGTCCTATGTATCAAATGGAAAGTTATTATTTTACTGAATGAACGAGGGTTGCGATAGTCGGTTCATTCCAAGAGGAGAACGCCATGGCTTCCGCAACCGACACCCAGACAATCGACGCCCAAACCATCGATGCAAAGACGATCGCCGACTATCAGCGCGACGGCGCTGTCTGCATTCGCGGCGCCTTCAAGGGCTGGGTCGACACGATCGCCGCCGGCATCGAGCGCAACATCCAGAACCGCAGCGCCACCGCATCCGACATCGCCAACGGTCGCGGCAGTTTCTTCGACGACTACTGCAACTGGGAGCGCATTCCCGAATTCGTCAGCGTGGTGCGGGGTTCGCCCGCCGCCGAACTGGCGGCAGCGGTGATGCAGTCGCGCACCGCGCAGTTCTTCCACGATCATGTGCTGGTCAAGGAACCCGGCACGCAGAAGCCGACGCCCTGGCATCAGGACATCCCCTACTATTTCGTCGATGGCCAACAGACGGTGAGCTTCTGGATCCCCATCGACCCGGTGAAGGAAGCGACGCTGCGCCTGATCGCCGGCTCGCACAAATGGGACAAGATGATCCTGCCGGTGCGCTGGCTCGACGACAGCAATTTCTATGCCGGCGAGGGCGACTATCTGCCGGTGCCAGATCCCGACAAGGATCCGTCGATGAAGGTGCTCGAATGGGAAATGGAGCCGGGCGACGCCATCCTGTTCGACTTCAGGACCGCGCATGGCGCGCGCGGCAACCTGACCGCGGCGCGGCGCCGGGCGCTGTCGCTGCGCTGGGTGGGTGACGATGCGCGCTATGTCGAGCGGCCGGGCCGCACCTCGCCGCCCTATCATGGCCACGGCATGCAGCCGGGCGAGAGGCTGCGCGAGGACTGGTTTCCGGTGGTCTACCAGGGCTGAAGCGAGGCCAGAAAATCGACGCCGATGTGCGCCGCCGATTTTCGGCTGGGGTAACGTTCCCGTGCGCAATTCCCATCAATGCGCCCGGATGCCTTGACCCGTCGCCCAGAGAGCAATAGCGGGTGCTCTAACGGATAGTCGGCATCAAGAGGTGGCCATGAACGTTCTTCTTC
>NZ_RZQY01000699.1:0-3074 GCF_003998575.1 Mesorhizobium sp. M7A.F.Ca.CA.001.10.2.1
GGCCAGAATCTTGGACATGGCCGACGGGGTTGGCCTGTCGCGTTGGTCGTCGGTTCTGCAAGCCAAGCCGCGCACGGATTTCGGCGGTCTTGTCTGGCTATCGCGCGGGCTTGCCAAGCAGTTGCGCCTGAAGCGGAAGAAGGGCCGGTTGCAGCAGGAGCCGCCCGCCACACCTTGGCGCGGCAGATCGGCCGCGCGCAAGCCTCAAGCAGCATCGGCGCCTTTGGTGTTTTCGCAGGCCATCGCCTGTCCGCAAACGACCGGCGACATGATGCTCGAAATCACCGTCAGGATCGGCGTTCCGCCGGTCCGGCGCCGCATCGAGATGGAGATCAATGACGGTGGCGAGCATATTGCCCGCCTGCGCGCCATGGCCATCAGCCGGTCCGGCAGGGAACGCGTGCTGCATTTTCGCGGCAAGGTGACTCTCGGCGGCGCGCGAGTTGCCTTGACGCTCGAGGCGCGACCATCGCGACAGTTTCGCGAGTGGAACGACGCGGCCACGGTGGCCGCCTATGGCGCCTTGCCTTTCCAGTTGCTGTCGGCGGATTTCTTTCCGGTCGGCTGAAGGAAGGCCCACCCGGCAGCTATAAGGCGTCGGGAGTGATCAGCCTCAAGGATGGGAAATAGGTCTGGTAGCGGCCGACATCACGGGTCAGAAGCGGAAGCTTGGTGACGGCGGCATGTGCGCCGATGAAGAAGTCAGGCAAGACGCCGGTCCTCGATCCTCCCGATCGGCGGTATTGCGTGAATACCTTTCCAGCAAGGAAAAGGGCGGCTCTTGGCATCGGAGCCATTTCGAGACCGGCCGCATCCAGAAATGCCTCAAGATCCTCGATTCTGATGTAGCGAACGGCAAGTTCTGCATAGACCGCATCATTGATCAACAATGGCCCATCGAGGCTTGCCGCCTCGAGTTGCGCGATCGACCAGCCCGCCCAATTGGGATCGTCCGTAACAAGGTCGAGCAGAACGTTGGTGTCGACGAACGTCACGCTCCGCCACGCGTCAGCGCCATGATAGCCTCGGTCGTGAGCCCCTCGCCGGCATGGCCGCGCAGATTGGCGAAGCGGCTCGCAGGCGGCTTTCTGTCAACCCGAGCCAACACCACGCTGCCATCGGCGGCGCGCCGGAAATCGACTCTGCTGCCCGGGACGATCCCCAGGAGGTCGCGGACGGGTTTGGGAATGGTCACTTGTCCCTTTGCCGTGACGGTGGTGGCCATCTTCACTCCTTGGTAATACCATATTCCGACAAGGTATTACCTCATCGGTCGATTTTCAAGGCTTGAAGCATCGTGTCTCTACCGAACCGCCAGAGTCCGTTCAAACTCCGTAGCGTTCGGTGCGAATGATTTCCGCTGCAACGCCGGCATTGATCAGCGCTTGGGCGGCCGCGGAAACGAAGGCGTTGGAGCCGCAGACGAAGGCGATGCCAGGCGGCTCCGGCAGCCGCGTCATGGCTTGAACCATCATCGCGACGTCTACCCGCCGCGCATAGTCGGCCGGGCGGCGTGCGGCTTCGCGCGTCAGTGTCAGCATCAGGTCGAAGCCGTCCTGGCGTTCGTCGAGGGCGATCAACTCGTGACGAAAGATCACTTCGTCCCAGACCCGGACCGAAAAGACCAGGACGACGGGCACCGCTGAATTATGCGCGGCGCGGTGGCGGAGCATCGACATCAAGGGCACGACGCCCGAACCGCCGCCGACCAGAACAAGCGGTCCACTCTCATCCTCCGGCCAGACGAAATGCCCGCCAAGCGGCCCGCGCAGTTCGATTTCATCGCCCACTGCCGCGACCTCGTGGAAGAAGGGCGAGACCTCGCCATCGTCGAGTTTTTCGATCGCCAGTTCGATTGCGCCGCTCGTTTCGGGCGCGGAGGCGATGGAATAGGAGCGGCGCGCCTGATAGCCGTCCGGCGCCGTCAGCCTGACGTCGACATGCTGCCCGGCGCGATAGGCGAAGGGCCGAGACGGCTGGAAAAAGAAGCTGGTGACACGCGGCGTGCGCTTTTCGATGCGGACGATGCCGGCTGTTTGCCAGGGCGACTGCACTGCCGCCGCATCGCTCATGGATCGTCCGTGTAGCGCTGCTCGCGCCATGGGTCGCCATAGATATGGTAGCCGCGCAATTCCCAGAAACCGGGCTCGTCTCGCGTGGTGAATTGCAGGCCGTTCAACCATTTGGCCGACTTCCAGAAATAAAGATGCGGCACCAGCAGCCTTGCCGGGCCGCCATGGTCCGGTGTGATCGGCTTGCCTTCGTAGAGCAGCGCCACCATGGCCTTGCCGGCGGTGAGGTCCTTGACCGGCACGTTGGTGGTGTAGCCGTCGAACGCGTGCGCCAGCGTGAAGCCGGTCGGCGGCTCCACACCCGCATCGGCAAGGATATCGTCGACCAGCACGCCCTGCCACGGCGTGTCGAACTTGGTCCATGCTGTCACGCAATGGATATCGCGTGTCATCTTGGTCATCGGCAGCGCGTTGAACTCGGTCCAGTTCCATTTCTTGATCGGGCGTGGCCCATGTTTCAGCGTGAAAGACCAATCCTCGGTACGCACGCGCGGCGTCGGACCGGCCGACAGCACCGGAAAACCCTGTTCCAGATATTGGCCCGGCGGGATGCGGGCATCGCCATCGGCTGGCGGGCGCCGTCCTGAAGAGAAACCTCGGGTGACCATAGCGGCAATCCCCATGCAATCAGGCCACTATCGGCCTGACGCAATGTTCTCGAAGATGCCGTGACGGGCAACCGAAATCTTGACGGGCGGAGACCGGCGGGACCGTCACCGATGGACCTGCCGCTCCGCGTTCCCGTCAACAGCAGTTCTCAGCCACTGGCAAAAGGCACCGCGATGTACATTTGAGCGTCGCCACGCTCGACCAGCAACAGGACCGATTTCCTGCCGGACTTGCCGGCCAAGGCGATCGCCTGGGTTACCTGCCTGGCGTTCTTGACCGGCACCTGATTGACGGCGACGATGATGTCGCCGGCCTGTATTCCGGAAGCGGCGGCGCGCTGGTTTCAGAGGTCAACGACGGTTCGCCGGCGGCCAAGGCCGGCGTCGAGACGGG